>CAXTFS010000012.1:0-6347 GCA_964243395.1 uncultured Acidobacteriaceae bacterium
GCTTTCGCCTGACCAATCTATAGCAGTTTGCCGTCGGCCAGATCCTGGATCAGCTTCAGATCGGCATCAAGAAAATCGAACTCGGGCAGACGGCTTAACGCACTCCATTGCATGTCCTGGAAGATGCGATTTTCCAGCTCACCCTCGAAGGCCTCCACGAGGAAAAATTGGATCTCGATCGTGGCGCCATTGCGGTAGTGATGCCGAATGGTGGTGAGCCGTGCGCCGACGGTGGCGTGGATGCCGAGCTCTTCGTTCAGCTCGCGCGCCAGGGCCACCTCAGCGGTTTCGCCGGTCTCCACCTTGCCACCGGGAAACTCCCACTTGGAGCTCATTGGCTGATCCGGCCGGCGCTGACACACCAGCACCTCGCGGGCCGGTTCGGTGCCACGCATGATGAGAGCCGCGACCACGTGGCGCACCGGCCGCGGCGCCGTGCGGGGAGCTCCGTTCAGTTTGCGGATCGGCTGTTTCACCTCAAGCCCAGTGTATGACGGATCGTCCCATGCCCATGGCAGCAGCCGCAGGGCTCACTGTTGTTGATCAGAGCCCGGTTGCCGCAGCAGCGGTTGGTTGGAAGACGGCCCAACCCTCGGCAAGGCTGCGCTCGATGAGCCCGAGTGATGGATTGATGGGGAACGCGCCGCGCGCGATGGCTAACATGGCTGCGTCGTGCACGGAGTTGCCGAACACAGCGTCCGGTGCCGTGACGCCCACGCGCCGCAAGGCCAGGACCTTGCCCTCATCGGTGGGCACGTCGAGGATCCCCTCCCCAACGATCCCGCCGTCGCAGCGAACACGCGCCGCCAGTACGCGCTCCGGGGCAATGCCGAAGCCGCGCACGCCCTCTTCGATCACCCAGTCATTGGTGGAGCTGACGGCCCAGATTGTTGTTCCGTTCCGTTGCAGGCGAGCCACCAGATCGCGCAGCTCGGGGAAGATATTGGCCTGGATGTGTTCGCGGAAGAAGGTGGCCGCGGCCTCGCGCAGGGTCTCCACGCGAAGACCGGCATAGACCTGCACCATCTCGCCGCAGATGGCAGCCTCGGAGACCTCGCGCCGCAGATAGCCGTCATAGCGCTCGCGCAGCCAGGCCTCCTTCTGCGCCGATACCAGGCCCTGTTCCAGCGTCCACCACATAAAGGAGGAGCCCGCATCGCCCGACCACAGTGTGCCGTCGCAATCAAAGACGGCGACCGTCGGGGTGAGCGCATCGACGCGGTCGAAGAGTTCGCCGGCGGTGAGGACGTGCGACATCCGGAGTGGGGCGACAGAGAGATCAGCGGACAACAGGAGCTCCGGGCGGCAGCGGCCGCCGCTCCAGTAGAACAGCCGCATCGAGGCCCTGCAAACGTCGCGAGCGCAGGCTATCCTGCGAAGAGGAGAACGTTGGGATGGCGGCGGAGATTGTGGTGATGATGGGCGTAAGTGGGTCAGGCAAAACGACGATCGGCACGCTGCTGGCGAAGCGCACCGGCGCCATCTTCGCGGATGCCGACGACTTCCACTCCGACGCGAACAAGGCCAAGATGC
Organism: uncultured Acidobacteriaceae bacterium; assembly: GCA_964243395.1. Lineage (GTDB taxonomy): Bacteria > Acidobacteriota > Terriglobia > Terriglobales > Acidobacteriaceae > Granulicella. The sequence goes on from CAXTFS010000012.1 coordinate 1,534, forward strand.
ACGCAGGCACGCCCCTGACCGACGAGGACCGGGCGCCGTGGCTCGCCACGCTGAACGGCCTGCTCAGGGGCTGGGCAGAGAAGGGGGCAAAGGGCGTGCTTGCCTGTTCCGCGCTCAAGGCGAGCTATCGCGATACCCTGGGCGCCGGGATCGCGAACGATGTCATGGTCTTTGTGTGGCTGGATGGCTCACCAGCGATGATCGCGGCGCGACTGGCGGCGCGGTCCACCACCTTCATGAATCCCGCGCTGCTGCAGAGCCAGATCGACACGTTGGAAGCACCGACCGGCGCGATCCGCGTGGTGAACGACCGCACACCGGATGAAGTGGTCGACGAGATCCTGGTCCGCCTGGGCGAGCCCGCAGAGCCGGCGTAGGGATGCGTGCCTGGCGTCAGGTGGAGGCAGAAGGCTCGCGCGGGAAGAAGCGCTTGAGCCGAAGGAAGGGCGTCTCAAACCAGCGGAACGACGCCCACGCGACACCCGCGGTGATCGGCAGCGCTACCAGGAAACGCACGGCCTGGTAACCCATGCCGGTGTCGCTGTGCGCGAGCGCTCGCCCGATCCAGTCGAAGAGTGGCTCCAACAGGATGTGCAGCACGTAAAAGCCGTAGCTGATGCGTCCGAACCATCGCAGAACGGTGCTGGAGAGCGACCGGCGCAGCAGTCCAGGATGCAGGCACAGCGCCAGGGTCGCGGCGGCGGCGATGTCGATCGCGGGCATGGCGAAGAGGTACATGCGGCTATTGGTCAGAAGCAGCGTTCCTCCGGACCAGCCCACGGCCAGAAAGCAAAGGGCACCGGCGATGGCGGCCGATTTAGCCCATCGGGGTGGGCGATCGCTGGCCGTGGCAGCAGGCCAAAGCGCGAGCGCTCCGCCAAGCGCAAGGCCACCGGCGCGCGTGAGCAGAAAGAACCCGAGTTGCTGCCCGACCGCCGCGGGATAGGCGGCAGGCGCGAAGACGATGGCACGAAACGCGCAGGTCAAGCCGAAGACGACGAGACATAACGCCAGACCACGGCGCCGGATGCCTGCCCAAAGCAGCAGAAACGGCCAGAGCAGGTAAAACTGCTCCTCCACGGCCACGCTCCACAGGTGGTACAGCGGCAGCGGCGGTGGGGGGTCCACGGCGACGCCCGCCAGGGGCGGTATGTCCTGCAAAAAGGCCAGGTAGGGCAGCAGGGGCCGCAAGGCGCCGGCGTGTGCCCCCGCGACCGCAGCAGCGACAGCTGCGGCGATGATCGCGCCATAGTAGACCGGGAAGATGCGCAGCGCCCGGCGCATGTAGAAGTTGCGCAGCGCATGCGGAAAGCGCAGGTCGCGGACGAGCAGACCCGTAATCAGGTACCCGGAGAGCACAAAAAAGACATGAACGCCGATCCAGCCTGACTCGCAAAGGTAGCCAAAGGCCCGAACGGCTGCATGCGGCGAGCGCAGACCGCCACCATAGTGAAACAGGTAAACGAGCAGAATGGCGACGCCGCGCAGGCCATCCAGTGCGGGGTCGCGCGCGCTCTCCTTCATCGGCCGCCGGTCTGGGAACACCCGTCAAGGCTAGGGAGTGCGCCCCGGTCCGTCAATGTTCGACGTGAGGAGGAGTCTTCCGGAACGCCATGCAAAACTGCAACTACGGTTGTGCCTGGACGGCCATGCTGCCGGTGCCCGTGTCCGCGCCGCAGCTTCCACTCGAGATCCAAGAGGAGACCACCAGTGTGGACGCGTCGCTCGAGAACGTGCCATTCGCGGTGACGCTGCTACCGTTGGCCGCGTAGGTGAAAGTGAAGGTACCGCCCGTAACCTGCGTCGCGGAGACCGGCACGGCAGAAGGGAAGCACGGGTTGCCGGGCAGCGTTGCCGCGCCGGTCAGCGTGTAGTTGCCGTCGTTATCCGCGTTGGCGGACTGGTTCAGCGTGGCGCTGATCTGCGCGACCTGCCCGTCCGCATCGGCGAAGGTGCCGGTGTAGGTGCCGGAGATCGGCGTGTAGGCCTGGGCGACCCCATCGGCAGGCTTGATGAAGGAGCAGGTGCCCCCCGCAACGTTGTACGTGGCACCGGTCAGGGACTTGCCATCGGCGGCCAGCGTTCCTGTGACGGTGAGGGATCCGCCCGCCAGCGCTCCGGCGAGCTTCACGTTTCCACTGCTATCGGCGGTGCCGGCGACCTCTACAGCGCTCGCGGGGGAGACGCACGCAGCCGGCGATTGCGCGTGCAGGATGCCGCTGATGGCGCTCGCTGTGCCGTTCAGCGTGCCGGAGAGCGCCGGAAGGCGTGCGGCCTGCGTGTCGGCGGAGCTGATCTGCCAATTGCCGGCAACGAAATTGGCCTTCGCGGTGCTGCCCGTCGTGATCGTGCCGTCATCGCTGCAGCCGACAAGCGCAGGGGCGACGAAAAGGCCCGCCATGAGGGCGAGGCAGGGAACAATGCGCTGGCGAATCAACATGGGAGAACTCCGGCCCGGATCCTTCGTGGCTTCGAGGATGGCCGTAGTGTGCCAGAACGTCAGTTTGGGGAACATTACCGAAATGGGTTACTGCGGTGTAGCAATTTGCGCCCGATGATGCTCAAAGGATATGGGTGATCCGGTGAGGTATCGCGCTCGCTAATACCCAGCGCGAAGATTCGCCCGGTACGCTGTGCGACTTCGGCGAAGATAGCCCAGTCCTCCTGCAGAGCTTTAACGGAACGGGGACAGGAGCAACGCAAAATGGGGACGTTGATGTTGGTGTGCGCGGTGCTGGCTTCGCTCGCGCTCGGTGTTTTGGTGGCGTATGGCATTTGCCAGTTAATGTTCCGGGCTTTCCGCGTGCATGCGCGATCGGCAGCCCGCTCGCGCGGCACGGCGCAGTCACTGCAGACCGTTCGCAGCTGAAAGCGTTGTATAGGTTCAAAAACCGGCTACTGCGGTGACGGCTGACCCGGCTGCGCCCCCTGCGTCCGAAGCTGTTGCAGCTGCTGGTAGATCTGTTCCGGCGTCAGGGTCCCTGATGCTGGCGTGCCGCTGGCTGGCGGCGCAGGTACCGTGGTGTTTGTGCCGCCCGGCGTGCTCGTGCTACTGGTCGCTTCTGGGTTGATGTTGGTGGTGCCGGGCTGATTCGTATTGATGCCGTTGAGCAGGGCCGCCGTGTCCGACCCGGCTGCCGGCGGGTTGGGGGCATCCACGATGCCGCTGGTCGAGGGCGTGGTGGAGGGCGTCGGCAGGGTATCGATCGGCACAGAGTTCGTCGTCGGGTAGGTGCCCACGGTGGGCGAGCTGTTCAACGGGCTGCCATTTACATTGTTGGTCGGCTGAGGGATGCTCGCCGGGCTGGTGACCGCCGAACCCTGCAGTGGCAACGGGACGGGCGTCAGGCCTGGGGGCGCAACCTGCTGCGCCTGTCCGGCAGCGGGGCGAATCTGGTTCCCTCCCTGCCCTTGTCCCTGCGCCGGAGCCGCTGCGTATTGCCCGCCGGCCAGGTCACCGGGCTGAGTATTTGGCTGAGGACCGCCATAGCCACCACTCACATCGGCCTCTTCGTCATCGGACACGATGAACGCCGCGGGCGGACTCGCGCCACCAGTGCGTGGGGTCAGGATGAGCTGGGCGGGTTGGTTCTGGGCGGTTTCGCGCAGGAATACGTTGGTTCCCGTGCCGTCGAGCAGCGTCTCCAGAACCGTCGCCGGCGCCTCTGGACCGTAGTCTCCGAAGACGCGCTGATCGGGCACGGTGCCGGTGATCTGCATGCCGCTGCAGCGGGCGACCCCGCGCAGGATGCCGTTCAGGCTCGCGTTGTCTGCATGTACGGTCAGCAGACCGCCCGCGCAGCTGACACTGGCACGATGCGAGCCCGCGCCGGTTCGGTTCCGGGCCGGAGCCGAGGCTGAGATCGGCGCCAAGGCGCTCGCCGGTGTGCCCTGCACCGGTACGGTTCCCGTCGGTGCCGTTGCCGGGAGGGTTCCCCTGCCGGGTGCCTGTGCGCCCGCGGAGAAGACGCCGACGAGGCCGAGCATGGCGGGGGGGACGATCGACTTCCAGATCCAGCGCATACGCTTGTGACGGTCCGACCGCCGGACTGGGTAGCCTGCTGTCGCGGAACGGAACACTTTCGTTGTAGACGTCGCTGTATCTCCCTCAGCTGTGTACTGGACGGGGGCGCACCGGCTCCGTATGCTGGGCCCATGGTTTGGACACGCACGAATCGCGGCCGGCGAGGCACACAGAGACGCACGCGCGCCGCGCTGGTCGGCAGCGTGGCCGGGGTCGCACTCGGTATCGCCGTCGCGACCTCCGCGGCGGGGTTGCAGGCCCAGACCTGCACAACGCAGTCAAAGCTCTCCGCCGCGGAGCGGGAGGCGCTCGGCAAGGTCGTGTATGCGCTGGCCACGGCGGTGCAGGGGAACGACGGTGCCAAGGTGCAGGCGTCGACGATCCCACCCTTTGCTACGGACTTTGCGGCCACGTCCTTTCTGATCCGAACAGCCTCCGAGGCTTTGCGGGGGGACAGTCTCGCCGTCACGCAGCTGTACGTCCTCGACGCCAGCGAGCGCAAGGCCAACGATTCGTCGGACGCGGACTTCTCGTGCCTGCTGGCCGGAACCGCCTCCGAGGCGGATTTCTCGATCCCGGGTCTGCCGCCGGGCCGGTACGCCTTTGCCATGGTGGAGGCCAGTGGTCAGCGCCCCTGGCTGCTGTCGTTTCTGCTGCAGGATGTAGGCGGCGTATGGAAGATGGCCGGATTTTATCCGCATGACCGCGCTGCCGCAGGGCACGATGGCCTGTGGTACTGGAACACCGCCCGCGGCGACGTCAAGGCCAACAAGCCCTGGCTGGCGTGGGT
>CAXTFS010000012.1:6357-21199 GCA_964243395.1 uncultured Acidobacteriaceae bacterium
GTGCTCTACAGCGAGGCCGATCAGCTGCTCCGGCCGGCAGGATTCCTCAGCACGACTAATCTCGACAAGTTGCGCACCGAGCAAAGATCGGCTGCGCCGCCCGCCCTTGCCAATGGGGTAAGCGCGGCCGCGCCCATGACGCTGCCGGTGCCGGGCGGGGCAAGCGTCGCAGTCACCGATCTGTCCAGCCTGGGCTCCGAGGATGGGCACGGGCTCGACTTGGTGTTGCATCTGCGGGGTGATGCTGGGGCAGACAGCAGCCTGGCCACGCAGCGCAATATCGCGGCGGCCCAGGCGCTGCTGTCGGCGCATCCTGAGCTGCGGCAGGGATTCGACAACATCACCGTGGTGGCCGATGCCGCCGGCGGCAATCCTTTCATTGTGAAGCGACCGGTAAGCGAATTCTCGGGAACTCGATAGACCTCCCCCGCGCGCTGTGTTGTTCTGGAGCGGGGGCAGCTCGGAGTCACTATGGCGACTGAAAACAAATCTCTGGCGCAGGCGATCCGCGAACGGCGATCGACCCCAAGTTTCAATGGGGAGCCCATCCCGCCAAGCGACCTGCGCCAGATCCTCGATGCCGGTCTGCAGGCGCCCAGTGGGTACAACATGCAGCCCTGGCGCTTTGTTGTCGTGCAGCACCCGGAGCAACGGCGGCGCCTGCGGGCGGCGAGCTACAACCAGGCCAAGGTGGAAGAGGCCTCTGCAGTAATCGTGGCCTGTGGCGACCGCGATGGCTGGCGGCGCGATCTGGACGAGATGCTGCGCATGGGCCGTGCGGCCGGCATGCCCGAAAGTTATGCCGCCCAGGCGGCGCAGAGTGTGCCGGCGTACCTGTCCGGCTTTACCGAAGAGCAGATGACCGGGTGGCTCAACAAGCAGGTAATGCTCGCGTACACCTCCATGATGCTCATGGCGGAGGTGCTCGGCTACGACACGGCGCCACTGGAAGGCTTTGAGCAGCAGAAGGTCTGCGAGACCCTGCGCCTGCCGATGAGCTACTGGGTTGTCTCCCTGCTGGCGATCGGACACCTGCACGGGACCGACAAGTTCAACGGCGGCCGGTTTGAGATGGGACGGCTGGTGTTTGCCGAGGAGTACGGCAAGCCGCTGCGGTAGTCTCCTCGCGCCAAGCGAGGGTGTCCGGCCGCGCCCGAGGGGTGATTGTTGCTGCGGCAGGGGTCGCGGGTAGCATAATGGGGGTGGATACCCCCACCTTCCCCACCTCGGCCAAAGAATGGAGCACGTGACCGCTGAATGAGAGTTCTCCGTCTTCTTCTGCTGGTCGTGCTCGTGCTGCTGCTTGCCGGTAGTGTTGTGTACCTTCGTGAGCCGCTTTGGCTCGGGACGCAGATCACCCATCTTGGGCTGTTCGCCGCCCGGGTTCAGAGCAACTACGTGCTGACGCCCGAAGGACGCGTGCACTACTACGAAGGCGAACCGCGCATCCCGGGCGGCGGCATTCCGCTGGTGCTGGTGCACGGCCTGGGTGACAGCGATGAGGCCTGGGCGCCGATGCTAAAGCGCCTGAAACGTGCTGGTTTCCACGTCTACGCGCCGGACCTGCTTGGGTATGGCCGCTCGCCAAAGCCCCAGGATGGCGATTACACGATGGAGGGGGAAGCCCGGTTTGTCTATGACTTCATCCAGGCGCTCGGGCTGCAGAAGACAGATATTGCGGGCTGGTCGATGGGTGGATGGGTCACGCTGACCCTGGCGCATGATCATCCGGAGATCCTGAACCGAGTCGTGGTGCTGGATAGTGCCGGCCTAAAGTTCGTGCCCAATTTCCCGCTGACGGTGTTCGAACCCAAGACCCCCGCGGACCTGCAGCGGCTCTACTCGCTGATGGAGCCCGAAGCCAAACCATTACCCGTCAACGTAAGCCGCGCCGCCATCCGGCACCTGGCGAACGTGCAGGGCACCGTGCGCAAGAACATGGACGCCATGACCAAGGGGGGCCAGTTCGTGGATCCCATTCTTGCCTCCATGCCGCAGCCGCTCCTGATCGTGTGGGGCAGCCTGGATGGTCTGACGCCGCTTGATCTCGGGCGGCAGATGCACGCGCTGGATCCACGTTCTGAGCTCGATATCGTGGAGGGTTGCGGGCACCTGGCGGCTTCGCTTTGTGCGGCGCGCGTGGCCCCTGCGGTGGCGGATTTCCTGAAGTCTGAGCCACCGCCCGAGGGTGGTGTGCGCACGCTTGCAAACATGCGGCGCTAGACAAGCTTCGAGTTTGCGCTGCAGCGGCCGTCCCGTCCCAGTCTTCAGGACGCAACCATCGCCGGCCCCTCGGGTTAATTCTTCTGGCGCTGGGCAAGCCACGGCCTGCCCAGCGCCAGGGCCTCGGCCTGCTCATTTCTGAGGCCCTGGCGCATCGAATCAGATGTGGGGCTGAACTCTGCAAAGTGGTTACGAAGCGGCTCAATGCGAGTGCTCTCAACACAGTGGGTGACGCGACGCTCGGCAGCCCGGCTGCCGGGAAATCGGTCGGCGGCCTGCTTGCGCTTGTCGGTCTGGTGGTACCGGGCGATATGCGCAGCCGTCTTTGCCGTGCTCGCCGGCTCTCAGGCCCAGGCCTCTGTTGCGTTGCTGCTGGAGCAGCCCTACGGCGGTGTCGGTGTTTACCTGAACCCGACCGGGCACAGCGCGCTCTACTTCGACCACATCTGTGCGTCCTCTCCGCTGCGCCTGAGGCCGTGTGGGCCGGGTGAACTCGGCGTCGTGCTGAGCCGCTACGATGGCATTGGCACGTATGACTGGGTGGCGGTGCCGCTGGTGCCCTACCTTTACGCCGTCGACACGACGGGCGAGGTCCCCCTCAGCGCGGACCACCGCTCTGTCTCGCGGCTTCGCGAGGCCTACAGACGAAATCACCTGGAGCAGATCGCGCCGGACACCCCCACGGGAGCCGCGCCGGCAGGCAACTGGTACGAGCTGGTCGGCTCTGCGTATGACCGCACGATCTATGGCTTCCGCGTGAACACCACCGCAGCGCAGGATGCGGCCCTGATCGCCCTGTTCAACGACCGGCCGAACACAAATCATTACAACGGAGCGTTCCGGAACTGTGCCGATTTTGTGCGCGTGACCGTGGATCGCCTCTACCCGCATGCGATCCGTCGGAACTTCATCGCCGACTTCGGCCTGACCACGCCCAAGTCGGTCGCGCGGGGCCTGACGCACTACGCGCACAAGCATCCGGAGCTGGATCTGCAGGTCTTTCGTGTGCCGCAGGTCGAAGGCGATCTGGCACGGTCAGTGGGCGTGGAGAACGTTACTGAAAGCCTGCTGAAACGGTATGGTGTGCCGCTGACGATCCTGTCGCCGGAAGCGACGGCCGCGGTGTTGATCGCCTACATCGGCGATGGGCGCTTCACGGTCCCAAAGCATGCGCCGTTGCTGGACCTTGCGGCCCTGCAGAGCCTGGCGGGCACCCCATTGCCGGAGACCTCCGACGTTCTTGATATCCGTTTCGACGATCGTCCGGAAAGTCTTGCCGACAGCCTTCCCGTCAGCTGGGGTGGGGGCGGTCCCGACGCGCTTGTGAGCTCGTCCCGGTGCGATCTTTGCGATGCCGACTCGCGCCAGCCGTAACGCTTCATTGGCCTTAAATGAAGCCTCCGCTACAATCCCTTCATGGCCTACCATGAGAAGCCTTTAGGCAAGAACGTGCGCTTCCTGCTGCCATCGCTGAAGCTGAAACAGCCCTGCCCCGCCGGATCCACGGTGGAGCAAACCGTGCATGAGTTCCTGATGACGCACTTCGGCGGCTACACGGCGACCTCGGCCAACATGTTCGGCTATTGGAAGGAAGAAGACGGCGTCTTCTCGTACGGCGAGCACCGCGAATTTACCGTTGCCCTCACGGGGGAAAGCGGACTGAACGAGTTGAAGCAGTTTCTCGGCGGCATTACGCGCACCCTTGATGAGAAGTGCCTGTACGTCGAGGTGGCGGGCGTGGCATTTCTGCTCTACGGCGACATCGTTCCGGCTGAGTTGTCCATCGGGATCAACGGCCAGCCAACCGTAACGGTGTAGACGGCGCGGCGTCTACTCCCCCGCAAGCACGCGGTCGAACACTGCGTCGATGTTGCCCAGCTGGCGCCGGTAGTCGAATGCCCCGGAGAGCTTTTCGGCGGTCAGACGATCGGTGATCCTCCCATCGCCTTCCACCAGTTCGCGGAAGTTCCGGTCGTTGGTCCATGCATCCATGGCGTGGCCCTGGACCAGGCGATACGCATCCTCGCGGCTCATGCCGGACTCCGCCAGCTCAAGTAGAAGTTGCCCCGAGAACACCAGGCCACCGGTAAGCTCCAGGTTCTTCAGCATGCGTTGCGGATACACGAGCAGGCGGTCGATCAAGGTCGCCGTTTTATCGAGCAGGTAGTCGGCGAGCGACGTAGTATCCGGCAGGATGACGCGCTCCGCCGAAGAGTGCGAGATGTCGCGCTCATGCCACAGGGCGACGTCCTCGAGCGCCACCTGCGCATTGCCGCGCACCACGCGCGCCAGACCGCAGATCTGCTCGCTCGTGATGGGATTACGTTTGTGCGGCATGGCGCTTGAACCCTTCTGCCCGGCGGAGAAGAACTCCTCCGCTTCACGCACCTCTGTGCGCTGCAGATGGCGGATCTCGGTGGCGATCTTATCCAGCGTGGAGCACAGCACCGCCAGCGTTGTGATGTACGCGGCATGGCGATCGCGCTGCAGCACCTGCGTGGAGATCGGCGCCGCCGCAAGCCCGAGGTTCACCATGATGGCGGCTTCATGCTCCGGCTTCAGGTGTCCGAAGCTGCCAACGGCACCGGAGACCTTGCCCACGCGTACGTCTTCCGCCGCCGCGTCAAAGCGCTTGAGGTTGCGGCCCATCTCCGCATACCAGAGCAGCAGCTTCATGCCGAAGGTGGTGGGTTCGGCGTGGATGCCGTGCGTGCGGCCGATGGCCGGTGTGTGCTGGAACTCCACCGCGCGCCGGCGCAGCACCTCGCGCAGTCGCACGATGCCGGCACGGATGTAGGTCGAGGCTTCCGTGAGGGCAAGTGCCTGCGCGGTGTCCACCACATCGGTGGAGGTCAGGCCGAAGTGCAGCCAGCGCGCCTCCGGACCCACGTTCTCGGCGACTGCGGTTGTAAAGGCCAGCACGTCGTGCCGCAGTTCGCGCTCCAGTTCGTCAATGCGCGCTACGGAAAAGGTGGCGCGCTCGCGGAGTGCCACGGCGGCGGACGCGGGAACGATTCCGGCTGCTGCCAGGGCGTCGGTGGCGGCTAACTCCACGCGCAACCAGCGCTCAAACTTACTCTGATCGGACCATAGGGCAGCCATCGGCGGGCGGGTGTAACGGGGGATCATCGGAAGCTCCAAAGGTTTGTGAGCGGCGTGCACGAAGGGCGTTGCGGCGGCGTGAAGGCCCACTCTCTCCATGATAGGTGCTCCCGCGCTCGGCGACGACCGCGCGACGACCGGCGCTGGGCAGGCAAGCTCGGGTCGAGACCCCTGGTGTCGAAGCTCTATCGCTGCACGATACACTTGGTTGTGCGCAACATTTCTCATCATCACCCGCATGCAGAGCAGATGGAAACGCTGGCCCAGTTTCGTTTCCAGCTGCGATGCTTTCTTCACTTCAGCGAGATGCAGGCGGAGCACTTCGGAGTCGCCCCACAGCACTACCAGTTGATGCAGGTGATTGCGACGCCTCCGCCGGGCGAAGCCGTTTCGATCAGCTATCTTGCGGGTCGCATGGTGCTGCGTCACAACAGCACGGTGGAACTGGTCGATCGTGCGGAGCGCGCCGGCCTGGTAGCGCGTGTGCAGGATGAGCGCGACCTTCGCCGGACGATCGTGGTGCTGACGCCGCAGGGCAGGGATGTTCTCGAGCGCATGATGACCGCGCATCTGCACGAGCTGCAGGGACAAACCGGGGCGCAGCTGCTGCACTCCCTAAGCGAGGTGCGTCGCCTCGCGGGCGAATCCAAACCGTACGTTGTCCCTGCGAGGTCCGCGTGAGGCAGACAGCGCAATCGGGTCTGCGCGACTACTCCGCCGACTCACGAATCCTTTACGCGAGCGCGCTTGCAGCCGTGCTGGGAGCCGTCAGCGCCGTGGCCGCCTGGGCGCTGCTGGAGATGATTGCGCTTTCAACGAACCTCTTCTATTTCCATCGACTGAGTGTTCGCGAGGTCGATCCGTGGCAAGCAGGGCGGCACTGGTGGCTGGTGCTGATGCCCGTGGTGGGCGGCCTGCTCGTCGGCCTGATTGCGCGTTATCTATCACCCAAAGTACGCGGGCACGGTATGCCGGAGGCGATCGAGACCATTGTCTTTGGTGGAGGCCGCGTACAGCCCCGCGTCGCTGTATTGAAGCCGATTGCAACAGCCGTCGCAATCGGTTCTGGCGGACCGTTTGGTGCGGAAGGTCCGGTCATCATGACCGGCGGTGCCATCGGTTCCGTCGTTGGGCAGCTGCTGAACATGACAGACTCCGAACGCACGGTACTGATGGTGGCCGGCGCGTCGGCCGGGATGGCGGCAACCTTTAACTGCCCCATGTCAGCCGTGCTGCTGGCCATCGAAATTCTGCTGTTTGAATGGAAGCCACGTTCGCTGGTGCCGGTCACCATCGCCTGCGTCACGGCCGGCGCTGTGCGGCGCCTGCTGCTTGGACCGCAGCCGCTGCTGAAGATGGCCGCCACGGGTGCCCCGGTCTACCACTCGGCGATGCTGGGGGCACTGGCGCTGGGCATCCTGGCTGCCTTTGCCGCCGCCGGCCTCAGCCGCGCACTGCACGTGAGCGAAACGATGTTTGAAAAGCTGCCCTTCCACTGGATGTGGTGGCCAGCGATTGGCGGTCTGGGCGTTGGCCTGGGCGGCCTTATCTTTCCGCAGGCGCTGGGCGTCGGCTACAGCGTCATCCAGCAGATGATCTCTGGCGATGCGGCTTGGAAGCTGCTCGCCGGCGTGCTCGTCATCAAGAGCCTGATCTGGGTATTCTCACTGGGATCGAACACGGCGGGCGGCATTCTTGCACCACTGCTGATGATCGGTGCCGCCATGGGCGCGGCGCTGGGCCACCTGCTGCCGCAGATGTCGACCGGAGCCTGGGCGCTGGTAGGTATGACCTCTTTGCTCACGGCGGCCATTGGGTGCCCGCTTACCTCGGCCATGCTGTCGATCGAGCTCACGCACAACGGTGGCCTGGTGCTGCCCGTGCTGCTGGCGTGCGGTGCGGCGTATGCCGTGAGCGTGCTGGTGCAGCCGCGGTCCATGTTGACAGAGGGCTTGAGTCGCAAGGGGCTGCACCTTAGCCGCGAGTTCTCCATCGATCCACTCGAGACCATGCTGGTGTCGCAAGCCATGCACACCAGCGTCTACGCCCTGAACACCAACGCCACATGCAAAGACGCCGCGGACTGGCTGGGAAAGACCGAGGAGCGCGGTGCAGAGGGTTGGTCGCACTGGCAGCGGCTGTTTCCGCTGGTCGATGACCAGGGCCGGCTCGCTGGCGCCCTGACCCGATCCCAGATGATCGCCGCGGCGAGGAACGCGAACCAGGGATGCGCGCTGCTCGCGGAAGGGAGTCCTGAGCCGGAGGTGATGTCGCCGTTCAACACGCTGCGAGCCTCAGCGGTGAAGATGGCAGAGTCGAAACTGACGTCATTCCCTGTGGTTTCCAGCGATGGCAAACTGCTGGGCATCATCACCATCGACGACCTGCTGAAAGGCATCAGCGAACAGGCGCATCGCGAGAGCACACGCACCCGTGTGCTGCGACTGCGCTGGCCCTATGGACGCCGTGCGCAGCCGACGCCGGAGACGGTGAAGATTGAGGTGCCGACCGGTCCGCTCGGTGTCCTCGCGACGGTGCAGGCTCAAGCGTCTGGCGACGGACCGGCGCAGCCAGTGGTGGAAGACACCTCCCGCCAGCACGTCGAGGACAGTGAAGCCCACGAACACTCCAAGGTGTAGTTCGTGGGCCTGTTCGAAGCGGTTCTGATCGTCGGGTTACAGCGATCTCGCTAGCTCTGTTCAACACCGAGCAGCTTGCTCATCTCGTCATAAAGGAAGCCGCGACCGGGACGGTACGGCTGAACCCATTGTCCATCGAGCACGAACTGCGGAATGGCGCGCTTGCCAGTGTGGGCGATCACTTCGTCTGCGGCACCGGGCGTGCGCTCGATGTCGATCTCCTTGAACGCGATCGCGTGCTGATTCAGGAAACGTTTTGCTTCGCGGCAATCGCGGCACCAATCGGCGGTGTACACCAGAAGTTCCATACGCATAGTTTCTCCGAAGAGTTAGGAGCTGGCAAAGCTCGCACAAGTTTTTGATTGCTCGTGATCTTTCCGCATGGGCCCGCCGCCCATCGTACAGTTCGACCCAGGGCCGATGCCTGAGATGGAGAAGGTTGTGACCGCGACTTTACCCTCGAAGCGCCCTCCATGTGCCACCTCCACAGCTACTCTGATGCGCCGGCGTCGGAAAGTGCCGTGCAATTCGCATCCGCACCGCGCGCCTGTTCTGCCCTTCGCCTGCGAAAGAACGCACTCAGCATGGTGCTGGCCTCGGGCGTTAGCACATCAGCGGCAAGCTCAACTCTGTGATTCAGCGCGGGATAGTTCAGCACACTCAGCACCGATCCACAGGCACCTGCCTTGGGGTCGCGTGCCGCAAGCACCAGGCGGGCGATCCGCGCGTGCATCACCGCACCCGCACACATCGCACAAGGCTCCAGCGTACAGAAGAGCGTGCAACCATTCAGGCGGTAGTTGCCGGCCGTGCGGCCCGCTTCGCGCAGAGCGACGATCTCTGCATGGGCGGTTGGATCCGAGGAACGAAGCACCTGGTTGTTGCCACGCCCGAGGATGCGGCCATCCGAAGACACAACTACGGCACCGACCGGGACCTCGCCCGCAAACTCGGCTGCCCTTGCTTCGGCGAGGGCGAGCTTCATGAAGGCCTCATCCTCAGCCGTGTTCATGCGCCGCGAACCCGGGGCTTGGCTGCAGGGCCGAAGAAACGTTCGATCTGCCCCGCAAGCTCGATGAGTTTGGGCCCGCGCAGCGCGAGCCCTGCCTCATTCAGGTCGAAGCTCCGACTCCACACGTCTTTCAGAATGGGCAGCAGCTTTGGTGTCACCAGATCGTCGGTCGCAAAGCTCTCGATGTTGGCAAACAAGAGTTCGGCCTCGGTCTCGTACTCATCCGCGGGCGCACCATCGGCGATAAAGCTTTCCACATCAGCGGTCGCCACGAGCTCCTGAATGGAAGCGAGATCGGGTGGCGGCGGCCAGGGCTTGTTGCTTGCGCTACTCATGATGCCAACAAGTTTACGCGGGCTCCTGCTGCGTCATGCAATGCAGTGCGCCGAGTCCCCAGATAAAGTCCGTGCAGTGGATCCCGGTCACCGTGCGATCGGGGAAGCAATCGGCCAGCGTGTTCAGCGCAATACGATCGTTGGGATCATTGAAGGTAGGCACCAGCACAAGACCATTGCAGATGTAGAAGTTCGCATAGCTCGCAGGCAGGCGCTGGCCTTCAAAGATCACAGGCGTCGGCATCGGCAAGGTACGAATCTCGAACGGCTGGCCCTGCAGATTGCGTGCCGCATGCAGGCGCTCAAGGTTCTCTGCCAGTGGAAGGTGGTTTTCATCCCCGGTGTTGGATTCAACGGCGGTGAGGATCGTGTTTACCCCGACGAAGCGTGTGATGTCATCGACGTGCCCATGGGTGTCATCACCGGCACAGCCGCGATGGAGCCAGACCACCTGCTCTATGCCCAGATACTCGTGGAATGCCTGCTCCAGCTGCTCCTTTGTGACCCCGGGATTGCGTTGCTGCACATCGCTGAGCAGGCACTCTTCCGTGGTGAGCAGGATGCCAGCACCGTTGGTATCGATGCTCCCGCCTTCAAGAACAAGTCGCTGCTCCGTGTTTGTATGGGCGTCTTTACCGCCGGCCTGCTCCTGCACCTTCGGTTCGAAGCTGTGCATGGCATAGAGCTCTGCCACCTGTTTGGGAATCCGGTCGTCATTGTGCCAGTTGTCGTACTTGGCCCACGCGTTGAAGTGCCAGTTTGTGATCGCCAGCTCGCCGTCACCGTGCATTCCTTTCACGAAGATCGGACCGGCGTCGCGTAGCCAGATACGATCAGTGCGCCAGTGATGAAAATGCAGACGCGCGAGGTTGGCACCCTGCCGGCGCAACATCCCCGTTGCACGCTTTTCCGCGAGGAGATCGTTGACCAGGATGTGCACGTCTTCGGCGCTCGAGAGCCAGCGTACGATCTCGCAGTACACCCAGGGGATGGGTTGAAATTTGTTGGGCCAGTCTTCCGCATTATGCGGCCACGCGATCCAGGTTGCCGCATGCTTTGCCCACTCCGCAGGCATGCGATACCTTGCGGGCTGATCGTTAGTTGACGACACGTGAATATGCTACACGTCACTGGACAGCGTCGAAGAGACGGGAGTAGTGTGCGTGATGCGATGCTCCAGGGCATGCAACACGTGTTTAAGCACACGCGTCACAACACTATTGGCGAAAGCCAGGAGAGGTAACAGAAATGGCAAAGGAAGCACACAAGAAGGCAGCGGAGCACCACGAGGAAGCAGCCAAGTCGCATCGTACCGCAGCGGAGCATCACGACAAGGATGACGCTGCAGCCCACGAGCACTCGACGAAGGCCCATGGCCACTCGGCCGCCGCGCACAAGTCCTCAGAGGATGCGCACGCGAAGTCTGCTGCAAAGAGCAAGAAGTAACAAGGTACCAATAAACGAGGGGGCGGGCCAATGGGCCCGCCCTTTCTGCTGCCGTCCGACCAGCGCCCACCATCTACTGCGGCGTTGCTGTTTCGATTTGCCGATAGAAGATGTACGTTGCCTTATACGGCACACGAAGCCCCGCGCTGTCGCGCTGCGGATCGCAGCCAGGGGACGGTGGATTGCCACCAGCGGTTTCCGACCGTCGCACCCACGTCACCGGCCCGAGCACACCCGCGGTGCTGACAACAGGATGGGTCTTCAAGAGCAGCCAGGGAATCGGTCCACTCTGTGGTGCAGGTGCCTTGGCGATGACCGTGCCCGTGATGGAACTGCCGTCCTTCCACGTCCAGCTTGGACCCGCCGCATGGCTCCCCAGGCGAACGTCTGTAGAAGGCTGGTAAAGCGTCGCTTCAGGCGCGTCAAAGATCCATTGGAACGCGCCATCCTTGGCAGCGCAGTGGTAAATCTGCACACCTCGACCTTCAGCGGTGGCGACGGCCACCGTGTTCGCGGGCGGGGCTGTTGGATCAGGGTTCGCGGCGGGTGTCTGCGCGAGAAGAAGTAAGAGAAGTGGGAACAAGGAGCCTCCTACGAGAAGTGAACTGGGGCTGCAACAACTGCCACGGACCAAGCTAATCCAGAAAACGACTCGTGATCCCACCATAGGCATCGATGCGTCGATCGCGTAGAAATGGCCAGTGTTGACGGGTGATTTCCACCTCTTTGGCGTCGAGGTCGGCATACAGGATCTCTTCGGCATCGTGGGATGCCTTGGTCAGGATGCGGCCAAAAGGATCGGCGATAAAGCTGCCCCCCCAGAACTCCAGCCCGGCGCCTTCCGGACCCTTCATGAAGACACCATCGTGCTCCACATCGCCGTGCTCAAAGCCGACGCGGTTGACCGCGCAGACGTACACGCCATTGGCGATTGCATGCGCTCGCTGGATCGTCTGCCAGGCATCGTATTGCCGCTCGCCGAACTCGGCCTTTTCGTTCGGGTGCCAGCCGATCGCCGTTGGAAAGAACAGCGTCTCTGCCCCTTTGAGCGCGGTGACGCGAGCGCCTTCCGGGTACCACTGATCCCAGCAGACCAGCGTGCCGATGTGCCCCGCGCTGGTGCGTTGGGCCAAGAAGCCTAGATCGCCCGGAGTGAAGAAAAACTTTTCGTAATAGAGCGGATCGTCCGGGATGTGCATCTTGCGATAGACCGAGGCAACGCAGTCCGGCCTGTCGCTTGCGAAATCCATGATCGCCGCGGTGTTGTGGTAAAGCCCCGGGGCGCGCCGCTCAAAGAGGCTCGCAATGACCACAAGCTCATACTCGCGCACGACCTCGCTGAGAGCAGCGGTGGATGGGCCGGGGATCGATTCGGCAATATCGAAGAGCGCGTGATCTTCGCGTTGGCAGAAGTACTGCGCGCGAAACAGCTCCGGAAGACAGATCAGCTTTGCGCCGTTTTCTGCAGCCTCGCGAACGCGCGCGACGGCCTTGGCGAGGTTCGCTTCTGTGGAGACATCGCAGGACATCTGGATCAGGGCTACGCGGGTGGGCTTCGCCATAGGACTCCTTCTGGTGTCGGCCTGAAGAGCAGGGACACTCTTTGAGAGCAGGGACACGCATTGCGGCAAAAGGAAAGGCGCTGGAGCGAGCCAGCGCCTCCCCAGGTACGATGCCGGGCTAGTCTTCGTCGAACAGCAGTATCGCAGCGGCGATGGTGGTCGTCCAGCGGCCGTTCTTGTCGCCCACAGCCGACTGCGTCACATTAGCCGTGCGCACGATCTTGTTGGAGATGCGGTAGATCTCCTTCTTCTCATCCCAGCTTGTGTCCGGGTCGAACTCCACGTCGAGCGTGGTGGCCAGCATCTCGGCAGCGAGTTCTTCCGCGTAGTCGCCAGCCTGGTCTTCCGTCTCTCCGAAGCTGTGGTGCTCACTGAGGTAGCCGTACGTGTTCTTGTCCGTGGGAATGGCCACACCGATGGAACTGACCACAAGCCGATGCGGCTCACGGGTGGAGTTCTCCGCGACCACCGCAAACACGACTTCGCCCGGATTCAGGAACTTTGCGCCTTCTTTACGCGGCACCATCTTGCAGTTCGGCGGAAAGATCGACGACACGCGCACGAGATTTTGCGCGGCGATACCGGCATCACGCAGAGCCATCTCGAAGGAGGTCAGTCGCTCCTTGTGCTTACCGACGCCCTTGGTAAAAAACAGGCGTGTGGGAACCATTTTCTTGCCCAATTTCTGTGATCCTCCGGGGTGTTTCCGCTTGCCTTTCGGGCCGCTCGGCGAGTGGCAATTGCACGCGTTTGCCCAACACGAATTATCACACGCAGAGAGCAGGCCCCGCCGGGGGGCGGGCTCCTTTTCACAATCGCGGCACGGCCCATGGCATGGGACCGCCCTGCGACGCGGACACGGCACAACGGAGTAAGGAAAGGGTGAAAGTGGCGGGGCGGGTCTACGACCGCGGCAAAATATTCTGCTACTTTTTACGTAAGCGACTTCGTCTGCGATGCCAACGCGTTTTGAACCCAAGCCATGTATCACCATCGAGCAGCGAAACTGCCGATCTCAAGGAGCCCCATGTCGAGTGAATACCGCGATTTTCTGGAGTTGTCCTACGAGGAACTGGAAGAGAAGAACCTTGCAGCCAAGGAGCAGCGCAAAGCGCGTGTCGATCCCGGCAAGCTTCAGGAGGAGCGGCTCAAGTACCTGACCGACACCAAGGGGGTGAAGGCCATCACCGTGCTCTTCTCCGATCTGGAAGGCCGGTTGCACATGCTCGACTATGACAAGAAGTTTCTGGTCAAGAGCTACGACAACCTCACCTTTGACGGCTCGTCCATCCGCGGCTTTACCGCGCAGCGCGAAAGCGATCTGCGCCTGGGCCTGGACTGGAGCGCGTTCTACTGGACGCCGGCCGACATCTTCGGTTCAGGCAAGTGCATCGTGTTCGGCGAGGTCATCGACAAGAACGGCGCGCCGTACTCGGGCGATGTGCGCGGGCTTCTGAAAACCTTTGCCAAGGAGCAGTTCGACACCAACGGCTACACGTTGAACGCTGCGAATGAGATTGAAGGATTCCTGTTCGACGGCATCGATGCCGAGCAGACGTTTCTGGAGACAGGCAAGTTCGAATACACCAATCAGGGCGGCTACTACCACTCGCTGCCGGGCGATCCGCTGCGTGACTTCATCGATGTTTCTGCTGAAGTGCAGCGCGCCATGGGCTTTGAGAATGAGAAGGATCACCCCGAGGTGGCGCCTTCGCAGTTCGAGATCAACTACACCTATGGCGATGCCGTTGCGGCAGCTGATCAGATCCAGCTCTACAAGCTGATCTGCCGCCAGGTCGCCACGCAGATGGGCATGACGGCGAGCTTTCTGCCCAAGCCGGTGACTGGCGTGAACGGCTCGGGCATGCACACCAACGTGTCGGTGACCAAGGGCGGCAAGAACCTGATGTGGGATCCGCAGGGCGAGGAAAAGATCTCGCCGTTTGGCTGGGATTTCGTCGACAAGATCCTCACCGCGGGCAACGATCTTTGCCTGCTGCTCAATGCGAGCGTGAATGCCTATCGCCGGCTCGATCCGCACTTCGAGGCACCCAACCAGATCAAGGCTTCGGCGACGGATCGTGGCTCCATGGTGCGCATTCCGATCGGCAACGAGAAGTCAGCGCGCGTTGAGGTGCGTTCGGTTGGACCGGACGCGAACCCCTACATGGTGCTGCACTCGATCTTTAAGACCGGCCTCGCGGGCAAGAAGTCGGACATGGCCAACCTGCGTCAGGCGGATCGCTACCTGCCGGACAACATCTACACGGCGCTGGAGGACTTCCGCGGGGCGGAGTGGACGACGGAGCTGCTGGGAGCGGACGTGAAGCAGCGTTATGCGGATCTGAAGCAGGCCTCGGCGGACCGTTGCGCGCGGCTGCTGGGTTCGATCATCAAAACGCCCGAAATTCAATTCCACCATGATGTGTATAACCAGCTGCTTTGGGGCCAGTTCTAAGTCTGTGAGCGCACGGGGAAGGCCGGCTACCCGCCGGCCTTTCCTGCGTTTGGACGGCGTATGAT
>CAXTFS010000013.1:0-21054 GCA_964243395.1 uncultured Acidobacteriaceae bacterium
TGGTGTGTCGCTGCGCATTGACGAGGTGTATATCGCCGAGGAGAACCAGCGGCTGCGCATGTACAAGCGCATCGCGGGCGCGAGTTCGGAGGCTGCGCTCACCGAGGTGCGGGATGAGCTGCAGGATCGCTATGGCAAGCCGCCCGATACGGTGCTGCACCTGTTGGCCGTGGGCGAGATTCGTCTGTTGTGCGAGCGATTAGGCATTGCGAACCTGGAGCGCAAGCGCGTCGCCGTGGAAGAGCCACGCAAGGCGCCCGTGCCTGCGAAAGCCGCGGCACCGGTGCGCTCGGTGGTGCCTCCGCGGCCCGGCGCTTCGTTGTGGGGAACGCCGTCGCGCCCTGTTCCACCGCCTGCACGGACGGGAGCGCCGTTGGCGGGTCGTCATGGCCAGGCGCCGCAGGTGGCGGCATTGAATTTTTCGAGCCGCGCCGCCTTGCGCGAGACACCGGCCAGCAACGCCAGCAAGGCCGTGCGTGAGGCCGTGGCGCCGCGCCCCGGGGAGGCGCCCGCGGCCAAGGCGGGCCAGATGAAGGCCATGCGCGACATGCTGTTCCTGAGCTTCAGCGAGAAGCTGCACGCCGCGCCCGCCGAGCCGGGCAAGGGCGTGAACGTTGGAGCGCTGATGAAACTGGTGGGCCGCAGCGCGAAGGATGGCGCCCAGCTGACGCCGCAGGGTGTGCTGCGCTGGCCGCTGTCCAGTGCCAAGGCCGATGATGTCATCCGCGAGACGAGGGATCTGCTGGCGGCGCTGGAGCTGAGTGGATCGTAACGTCTCCAGGCAATCTCTGGCGGCCGCGCTACACTGCCCTGTATGAGATTGCCGATCCCGCTTTGGCTTGTGTTGAGTCTGGTGGCGGTGCATGGCCTTGGGCATGCTCCGGCGCAGCAGGCGACGCAGAATGGAACCCCATCGCCGGATCTGGCTCGGCCTGTCGTGCTGCAGGCACCCCCGCCGGCTCCGGGCGCTTGCAGCTTCAGCGGCTCCATGACAACCGTTGTATCGCTCACGATTACCGCTGAAGGTCTACCTACCAACGAGGCAATCCGGGGCAGCTCCGGCAGTGATTGCCTCGACCAACAGGCTTTGAAGGCAGTGAATCAGTACAAGTTTCGTCCCGCAACACGAGCAGGACAGCCGATAGCAACGGCGATCAACATCCTAGTGAATTTCAAGAAAATCTAACAGCCACATTTTGGAGTGTATGCGACCCCTCTCTTCTGCCTTGACCTGTCTGATGATGGCTGGATCCCTGCTGCCGGCCGCGATGCCCGCAGTGGCGCAACGCGTGTCTGCCGATGGTGGTCCGCAGACGCTGACGTACCTTGCGGATCAGTATTTTGAGCAGGTGTATTTCAAATTTGCGCCCTCGGCAGGAACCAGCGCGGGGCTGCACCAATACGACGTGCAGATGGAGGATTACTCCGCTGCGAATGTGCGGCGGGAGATTGCCGCACTGCATGAGTGGGAGCACAAGATCAGTGCGCTGGACCCGAGTGTGCTCGATGCGGAGCCTGCCGCGGACCGCCAGATTTTACTGAACCAGATCCGCGCTTCGCTGCTGCAGCTGGAGGTGATTCGCGGGTGGGAGAAGAACCCGGACAACTACTCGAGTGGCGTCACGAGCTCGGTCTTCACCATCATGGAGCGGCCGTATGCGCCGGTGAACACACGTCTGCGGGCGGCGATTGCGCGTGAGAAGCTGATGCCGCAGGTGTTCGTCGATGCCCGGGCCAATCTGAAGAACCCGCCGAAGATCTACACCGAGATTGCGCTCGAACAGATCGACGGCCTGGTCAGCTTCTTCCAGCACGATGTGCCCGAGGCCTTTGCCGCGGCCGATGATGCGGGGGAGAAGGCGGAGTTCGCGAAAACCAATGCGGCGGTGATCGCTGCGTTGCAAAGCTACGGCCAATGGATGAAGACCGACCTGCTGCCACGGTCGAACGGCGACTTCCGCTATGGCGCCGACACGTACAGCAAGGCGCTTTCGTACAACGAGATGGTCGACATTCCGTTGGATCACCTGTTGGGGATTGGGCTGGATGATCTGCACAAGAACCAGGCGGAGTTTGCGCGCGTGGCCAAGGAGATCGATCCGTCGAAGACGCCGCAGCAGGAGCTTGCGGAGCTGGCCACGATGCATCCGGCGGGTGACAAGCTGCTGCAGGCGTTCCATGACCGGTTTGACTCAGAGATCGCGTTCATCAACAGCCACCACATCATCACGATCCCGAGCACGGTGCAGCCGACGCTGGAAGAGACGCCGCCGTTTGAGCGTGCGACGACCCAGGCTTCGATGGATCCGCCGGGACCGTTTGAGACGCACTCGACCAAGGCGCTGTTCAATGTCACGCTGCCCGATCCAAGGTGGACGCCACAACGTTCAGCGGAGTATCTCGCCGCGTTCAACGTGGGCACGATTGTGTCGACGAGCGTACATGAGGCGTACCCGGGGCACTATGTGCAGTTCCTGTACCAGCCGCAGTTTCCGTCGAAGATCCGCAAGATCATCGGAGCGAACACCTACATCGAAGGCTGGGCGCACTACTGCGAGCAGATGATGCTGGACGAGGGCTACAACGCGCCGGGCGTGGGGGCGAAGGACGCGACGGAGTCGAAGCTCATCCGCCTGGGCCAGCTGCAGGATGCGCTGTTGCGCGATGCACGCTTTGTGGTGGCGATCCGCATGCACACGGGTGTGGGTGGGCCGTTGACGATTGCGGGGGCACAGGACTTTTTTGTCACCGAGGGGTACCAGTCGCGGCCGATAGCGGAGGTCGAAACCAAGCGGGGCACAAGCGATGCGCTGTATCTCTACTACACGCTGGGCAAGCTGCAGATTCTGAAGTTGCGTGCGGACATGCAGGCGAAGCAGGGCGGGGCGTTCTCGCTGCAGGAGTTCCACGACACGCTGATGAAGCAGGGACCGGCGCCGCTGAAGGTGGTGCGCAAGGCGATGCTGGGCAACGATTCGCCTGTGCTTTAATTCGCTGCCCACAGCGGCTGTGCGGCCGCGGTTACGGTGTGTGAGGGACAGACCGGGACGCCTCGGCGGCCCGCGGGGTTGTGTGGGACATTACGGCGTGACTTCCGTTCTTACCATTGTGTGGGAAGAGCGCGAGGGTCCGCGTGGTATCGTCCCCCTTAGCATTTCAGCAGAATGGAAGAAGGGGATCGGCGTCATGGCAGTACAGAAAGTGCGGAAAGCGGTCATTCCAGCTGCGGGGATGGGGACGCGTTTCCTTCCGGCAACCAAGGCCATCCCGAAAGAGATGCTGCCCCTGGTGGACAAGCCCCTGATTCAATACGGGGTGGAAGAGGCGGTGGCCGCCGGTTGCACGGAGGTGATCATCATCACCGGCCGCGGCAAGACGACGATGGAAGATCATTTCGATCGTGCGCCCGAGCTGGAAGCTCAGCTGGCAGCGCGCGGCAAGCAGGAGCTGCTGGACATTACGCTGGGCATCGCGAACCTGGCACGCATCACGTATACGCGTCAGCCCGAGGCGCTGGGCCTGGGCCACGCCGTGTTGCAGGCCAAAATGCTTGTGGGTGACGAGCCCTTTGCGGTGATCCTGCCCGACGACATCGTGGATGCAAAGACAGCGTGCATGCGGCAGATGGTGGATGCCTTTGAAGCGACCGGATCGTCGATCATCGGGTCAGAGGTGGTGGAAGGCGCAGCAATCTCGTTCTATGGCTGCCTGGATGTGACGCGTGACAACGCCGATCCGCGCCTGATGACGGTGCACAATCTGGTGGAGAAGCCCAGGCCGGAAGAGGCACCCAGTCAGAACGCAATTATCGGCCGCTACATCCTGACCCCACGCATCTTCGAAATGATCGAGGCGCTGCAGCCGGGGTCGGGTGGTGAACTGCAGCTCACCGACGCCATCAAGGCCCTGCTGGCCTATGAAAAGGTGTACGGCTTTACCTATGAAGGCAAGCGTCACGATGCGGGGGACAAGCTCGGCTTTCTGAAGGCGACGGTGGAGTTCGGTTTGAAGCGTGAGGACCTTGGACCCAGGTTTCGGGAATGGCTGCGGGAGCAGGCTTTTTAGCCTACGCTCCCCCTGCGTGTACAGACACCCCTGGCTGCCAGGTTCCACCCAGCGGACAACAGCGCAGGTCTTCCCCGACTCGAAGGGGAGGAAGGGCGGCGCATGAGGTTGTTCGGTGACGAACGGGTCGGTGTGATCGGAGCGGTTCTTCTGCTCTGCTGTGCGGCCGCTGTTCAGGGGCGCGCGCAGGGCAGGCACCCGCTGGATCCGCCCATTGCGTCGCAACCGGAGACGCCGCCGCACCATACCCGGCTCATCCTGAAGGACGGCAGCTTTCAGATGGTGCTCAGCTACCGCGTGAAGGGTGACGTCGTGTTGTATCGTTCGGCAGAGCGCAACGGTGCGACCGAGGATGTTCCCCTGTCGCTGGTCGACCTGCCCGCCACGAAGGCCTGGGAGCGCGCACACGATCCGGCGACCGTGGGCCAGACACCCGCAGCGGCCCCCGTGCTGAGCCCGGAGCTTGCGCGCGAGGAGGCGCTGCGTGCCGCGCGCACGCCGGAGGTCGCGAAGGACCTGCGCCTGCCCGAAGAAGACAGCCTGCTGGTGCTGGATACCTTTCAGGGCACGCCGGAGCTGGTGCCCATGCCGCAGCAGGGCAGTGACTTGAACCGCGAAACCGCGCACGCGGTGTTGAAGCGCGACATCAATCCAGCCTCTAGCCCGCACGACCTGTTGTTCGTCAAGGATGAGCGTGCGGATGTGCAGGTGCATGTGCCGGATCCGGTCTTCTTTGTGCGGCTCGATCGGCCGGGAAGTGACGGTGGGGATGGAGGCGGGTTCGTCGTCGACACCGGTGGGCAGAGTGGGCGCGCGACGCCGGGCGGTGGCGCCCCGGAGAGCCGCTACGTCATCGAGCGGGTGGACGTACGCCGCGGGGAACGCGCGGTCGCCAGCTTGCGCCTGGGTCTGCTCGGTACTGGCCGCCGCCAGCCCGATGTGATCGAGACCAGGGTGGAACCTATGCCCGGCGGCCTGTGGGTGCGCCTCGTACCAGCGGAGCCTTTGGAGTTCGGTGAGTACGTGCTGGTAGAGGTGCTGAGCGACCGTGCCGTGAACGGCGATGTGTGGGACTTCGGGGTGCATCCCACGGCAAAGGAAAACGATGAGGCGCTGCGTCCCGAGCCGAAACGCCCGGCGCAGCTCGAACGCCGTCGACGCTAACTCGCGTCGGGCGATTCACGGAACCCGAAACGTACAGGCAGCGTACCGGGAAGAATGGTTGCGCATCGTCCTGATTCCTCCGTTCCCGTGCGCGCGCTGGTGGCATCTCTATGCTTGGCCACCGGGCTCTCGCCCCTGTTGCTGCCAGCAAAGGCCAGCAGCCAGGAGCAAACGTCCCAGCCGTTTGCTCCTGGCGCGACGTTGCAGGTGCAATCGCACCTGATCGAGATGACAGCCGCCGTGCGCGACGCCCGCGGCGAGCCGGTGACCGGGTTGGGGCAGGCGGCGTTTTCGATAACAGAAGACGGTGCTCCGCAGACCGTGCGCTATTTCGCGCAAGGGCGTGAGCTGCCGCTCAGCATTGGCCTGATCGTTGACGCGAGTGGCAGCCAGGAAAAGTTCGTGAAGGCCCATGAGCAAGCCGTGGAGGCCTTTCTGCGCGAAATCCTCGAACCCAAGGATCAGGCCTTGGCCGTCTGTTTCGGCAACCATCTGCGCCTGGTGAGCGACTGGACGAACTCCGCGGCGGCGCTTACGGCAGCGCTGCACCGCTTCGACAAGGGCGATCGTGACTTCGCCGAGGTGGGCCCGAAAGAGGAGCGCGAGCTGGGTACGGCGCTCTATGACGCCGTGTACTTCCCGCTCGCGGAAAGGTTCGGCACCGGCGCAGAACGCCGCAAGGTGCTGCTGCTGCTGACGGATGGCGAGGAAAATGCGAGCGAGCACGATCTGCTGGATGCGATCCACGCTGCGCAGGACGGCAACGTGCTGATCTATGCGGTACGAACGACCACAGCCAAGGCGGACAGGATGGACGCACGGGACCGCTACGGCGTTCGTGCGCTGGAGCACCTGACCGAAGAGAGTGGCGGACGGGTCTTCGACGCGAGCACAACGCGGCTGGAGGATGATTTCGCAGAGATTGCCACGGAGCTGCGTTCGCTGTATGAGCTTGGGTACTACTCGACGCATCATGAGCGCGGCGTGCAGTTTCGCAAGGTCACGGTCGGTTTGGAAGACAAGCAGCTTCAGGTGCGGGCGCGAAGTGGCTATACCTCGCATTAAGGGCCGAGCAAACGTGAAGAGGCCTCCCATGCGGGAGGCCTCTCTCGCTGCAGAAAGTAAGTTACTTGGTCATATCGATGCCGCCGGAGGCCTTCTTCTCCTTGGCAGCTTCGTTGGCCTTGCGGGCACCCATGGCACGTTGCACCCACTGGTCGGCCTGCGCGATGTCCGCTTTACGCGCGGCATCGTTGCCACACTCGATATCGGCCTTGCGGCGCCACTCGAGATCCAGGTACTGCATCGCGTCATCGTAGTTCGGGTTGATGGCGACGGCCTGGTTCAGGTACTTCATGGCGCTATCGAGCAGCGGGGCGTTTTCCGCTGCCAGCTGCTGACAAACCTTGGGTGGAATCTTGGCATTGCCGGCGAGATCGTCGGTGATGTGATTTGCCTTTAGCAAATCATTGGAGTTCTTATCAGCCTTCTGCCAATCGATCACACCGACGGAGTAGTTCGCTTCGGCGTCCTTGGGGTCGAGTTGGATGACCTTGAGATCGTCGTTGCGCGACTGATCGAACTGCATGATGTTGCGATGGATCGAAGCGAGCTGCCGCAATGCATCGACGTCGTTGGGATTGCGCGCCAGCACCTCGTTGAAGATGGTCAGCGCCTTGTTCGCAATGGCCACGTTCTCGGGCGTATTGCTGTTCGGCTGTACCTGGTAGCTGTAGGCCGTGGCGAGGTAAGTCCTGGCGTTGGGGTAGCTCGGGTCAAGCGCCACGGACTGCTGAAAGTGATCAATCGCTGTCTCGTAATGGCCTGCCTTGAACTCCTGCACGCCCTTGACGAGCTGGTCGCGTGCCTTGAGTTTGGAGCAGCCGGTGAGTCCCACGAGCGCGAGAAGAACCGCGGCGCCCCCTGCCAATTTTGCGCTGCGTGCGCTTGGTTTCATCAGAAAACCTTCCTCTGTGACGATGTAGCCCGAAGCAGCCGAGGCGGCTACGCCCCTCCGACTACAACCTGCAGGTCAGCTTGCCGCTTGATTGTAATGTGAGAAGGTGCGAAACGGCTAGGGGCTAGGGAACCTATGTGCCAATGATCCAACAGATTGGGCCGGATGGCGCAGGATTACGCTTTCCGGACGGCGCAGGGTGTGCTCAACGCATCGCACTCTACGGGACAGACCGCGGTGCAAGGGCGTCTGCGGCAGGAGAACGAAAAATGGCAGGAGTGAAGTGGACCGCGGCGGGCATGCCGCCTCAAGCAGGCAAGACCATCTTGATCACGGGCGCAAACAGCGGCATTGGCTACCAGGCGGCCCTGGAGTTGGCGCGCCATGGTGCGCATGTGGTGCTGGGATGCCGCAACGTGGGCAAGGGGCGTGAGGCGCTCGCACGGCTGAAGAACGAAGTGCCCGGTGCGACGGCGGAGACCGAGGAGTTGGATGTGGCGTCCCTCTCATCCATTCGCGCGTTTGCCGAACGAATGCTTGCCAAAGACACATCGCTGGACGTCCTTATCAATAATGCGGGCGTGATGGCTCTGTCGTCTCGCGAGCTGACCGCTGACGGGTTCGAGCGGCAGTTTGGCACCAACCACCTGGGGCACTTCGCCCTGACCGGGTTGTTGCTCCCCGCGCTGGGGAAGGTGGAAGCTCCGCGTGTCGTAACGGTGGCTTCACTCGCTCACCGAACCGGGAAGATTGAGTTCGACAACCTGCAAAGCGAGCGCGCCTACAAGCCCTGGGACACGTACAACAACTCCAAGCTGGCCAACATCCTGTTCGCGAAGGAGCTTGACCGCAGAGCGCGTGCCGCCGGCATGAACCTGCTCAGCGTGGCGGTACACCCGGGCATCTCTAAGACGAGCATCTTCGCCAATGGACCCAGCAGCACAGATCTGAAGTCGATGATTGTGAAGCTGGCCGCGCCGCTGCTGATGCAAAGCGATGCGATGGGCGCGTTGCCGACCGAGTATGCCGCCACCTCGCCCGATGTGCGTGGCGGGGAGTACATCGGCCCCGACGGCATGGGCGAACTGAAGGGCTATCCCACTGTGGTGAAGCCGCGGCCCCAGGCCCTGGACGAGGCGACCGCGAAACGCTTGTGGGAGGTCAGCGAACAGTTAACCGGGGTGTCGTACTTGTAGCTCTTTTCGCGTTCCGCCGGATCTATGTTGCGATCTCCAGTGCGATGGCCGCCAGCCGAATCTGATCGAGTACCGGGAATTGGTGGGGCGGCCTGGCGGGAATCGCCTGCTCCGTTTCCGCCGTACTGAATTCAGGCGCTTCGACGTGAGCGTGTGATTCAAACTGCCGAATTCGCGCCTCAAGGGCGGGGAGCTCCAGCTCCAGCTCTGCTGGTGGCAGGGGTCGACTGATAAGCCAGCCCTGCACGCACTCGCAGCCCATGGCGATGAGCTTGCGCAGTTCCGCTTCGGTCTCTACGCCCTCCGCCACCACGCGCTTGCCCAGGGAGAGACCAAGGTGGATCACGGTGCGTACCAGTTCCTCGCGATCCGGATCGCTTTGCATGTCGGACACGAAGCTGCGGTCCACTTTGACCTCGTCGACGGGCAACTTGAGCAGGAAGCTCAATGAGGAGTACCCCGTACCGAAGTCGTCCAGCGAAACGCCAATGCCGTGAGAGCGTGCCTGCGCAAGGGTGTGCTTCACCGTACCCTCGTGGACCAGCAGTGCCGACTCGGTGATCTCCAGCCGTAGCAGCGTTGGGTGCAGGCCGGTGCGGGCGAGCGTGTCCAGCACCACCGTGAGCAGCCCGGCATCGGCAATCTGCCGGGGGGAAACATTGACGCTCACCGAGAGCTCCGTGCCCCAGCTGCGGTTCCATTCCACCATCTGCCGGCAGGCCTTCTCGAGCACCTGGGCGCCGAGCGCGACGACGAGCCCGGTCTCTTCGGCCAGCGGAATGAACTCAGAGGGTGGCACTGCGCCGCGTTCCGGATGTGTCCAGCGAGCGAGCGCTTCAAAACCGCAGATGCTGCCTTCCTGCAGCGAGAAGATCGGCTGAAAGGCGACCTCGATGCCGTCCTGCTCGACACAGGCGCGCAACTCAGCTTCCATCCGCCAGCGGCTGCTCAGCTGTGCGCGCAGCGTCGCGTCGAAGAGCTGGACGCGATTCTTGCCGAGCTGTTTTGCGCGGTACATCGCATGATCGGCGGTGCGCAGGAGGTCATCTGCGGACTCGCCCGGAGAGGCGAGCACGACGCCGATGCTGGCTGTGCAGCGGACCTCATGATTGCCCAGGTGGAAGGGCGCGCGCAGGGCGTGCAGCAGGTGTTCGCCGGTGTGCTGCGCGGAGGTGGGGTTCGTTGATGACGCGAGCACGACGAACTCGTCGCCTCCCAGGCGGCAGACGACGGAGTCGGAAGGGGCGGCTGCGGCAAGGCGCGTGCCCACCTCGATCAGCAGACGATCGCCCAGGGCATGACCCAGGCTGTCGTTGATGCTCTTGAAGCGATCGAGATCCGCAAAAAGAAGGACCGCGGAACGGCCGGGCCGTGTCTGCGAAAGGCGTTCGGTGAGCTGGTTGCGCAACAGGATGCGGTTGCCCAGGCCGGTGAGCGCATCCTGCAGCACGGTTTCCTCCAACCGCCCATGGGCGTGGTCCCAGGCACGTTCGCGAGCGTTGGTGCGCAGTGCGAAGAGTGCGAAGACGCCGACGGCAAAGGCGCCGCCCAACACGGGCCGGTGTACCGCGAGCAGCCCGGAGACGCCAAGTGAGAGGAATGCCAGCGTGGTCACACCGAGGCCCTGCATGTGACGGGCGGCCAGAATCAGGCGACTCTGCGGTTGCTCCGCCTGGGGCCATACGGTGTCGTACAGCATGAACGCGATGTAGGCGGTCATGGGCAGCGTCCAGCCAAGATCGACCATGGAACCCGCAGCCCAGCCGCGCGCATACAGCGTGTAGCTGAGCCAGGTGAGCGGGCTGTACACCAACAGAAAGAGGCCAAGGCGCGCATAGAAGCGGCGTTCCGGCGTAGAGGTGCAGACCGGGAGCCGAAGCAGGCAGCAGAGAAGCAGAGCGGCGTCCTGGATGTTGTAGGCCGTTGCGAACTTCAGCCTGACCGAAGGCAAGAAGATGAGCAGGTACAGAACGGCGAAGAAGGCCATGGCCTGGATGCGATCCAGCATGCCGACGCTGTCGCGCTTGCCCTCGCCCGTGGAATAGATCACAAGGATCATCGGGAGACCGAAGAGCATCCAGAAGGCGTCGTCCAGGTGCAGGTCTGCGATCTTCTGGCTCGGAAAGTGGATCAGCAGCAGGAAGATGAGCTGTGCCAGCGCCCACAGGACGAAGGCAGAGGCGATGGCCATCCAGCGCAGCCGGGCGGCCGGGTTCGTGGTCGCCGCGCGCTGCTGCAGGCAGGCGCCCATCACCAGAAATGGGAACAGCAGCTGAATGTCATTGGAGAGCAGGAGCGGATGCGGCACCAGGGTGACCACCAGCAGATGCATCACCTGGAGCGCAACGGTCGCCACCAGGAGACCCAAGGCGACCGCACGCTGTGTGCCCGAGTTCGCTACTGACGTTTGATCCATGCCCATGTGCCCGCTTCCGAACCGCGAGCAGCTCCAACCTCCGCGAAAGGTACGCTGAGTGTAGGGCTGACAATGCAGGGTCACAAGGCTCAGGGACGGCTCGGAAGGGTCATGGCCGCGAGCGAACGTGGTAGACGCCGAACAGGCCTGGGTTGGTCCGGGACACAAGCCGTGGGGATCTAGCAGAGCAGACTTATTTGCCTGTGGACTTCCTCGCCGATTCGCGAACCGCCTGTTTTGTGGAGGTCTTCTTCGCCGGGGCGGGAGCTGCCTTTTTGGCGACGTTCTTCTTGGCGGTGGTCCCGCTCTTGCCGGTACTGCTCTTGGCCGCCTTGGCCGGGGCAGACGGATTGCCGTCGCCGGCAGCGGCGGAGGAGTTGCGCGAGAGCTTGGCGGCGTGGTTTTCCAGCAGCTTTTCAAGCTGCTTGATCAGCTGTGCCGTTTGCATCGGCTTTACGAGCATTTTGTCGGCGCCCATGTCCTGCCAGTCCTCGTCGGTCATGGGGAAGGCTGTCAGCAGGGCCACCGCGGGGTGGTAGTGCGCGTTGCGCGCGGCCTGGATGACCTCACGGCCGGCGGCGTCAGACTCCATGCGCATATCGGTAATGATCATCTGGTACTCATTCTTCTTGATGCGGAGCTGACCTTCCCGCGCGGAGGTGGCGGTGTCCACATCGAAGCCGGAGATTTCGAGCACGGCTTTCATGGTCAGCAGAACGGGCACTTCATCATCAACAAGCAGAACGCGGCGCTTCGGCAAGGGTGTGGTCTCCTGGGGCATTTCGGTTGTGTCTGGTCTTCAGCGCTGCGGGGCGAAACCTGGGGGAGGTGCATGGTCGTGCGGCGCGCAGTTCCGGCCCAATATTCGCAGCTTGTGCTTCGCCGCGCAAGGGATGGCGGCCATGTTCCCGGCCAAGTTCGTCCGGCATCCGGCATCGACCGGGGGTCGTACGGCTGCCGCGGAATTGCTGCGGTCGGCTCCGCTTGCGATGCTATACTCGCGTGTGCTGCGCTCCGCCAAGCATCGGGCGAAGCATGTCCACCATCATATCTATGTGGCTCACACGGCCACGGAGGCTGCCCATCCCACCGTTTAACGACAAGCGTTCCCAGAAGTCATTTATTCGCACCAACGACCGCATTCGCGCCCGCGAAGTCCGGGTCATCGACGAGAACGGCGCACAGCTGGGCGTTATGCAGCCTTTTGAGGCGCTGAAGATCGCCCGCGAGCGCTCGCTGGACCTGGTCGAGATCTCGCCCAACGCCGTCCCGCCCGTCTGCAAGATCCAGGATTACGGCAAATTCCTGTACGAGAAGGACAAGAGCGACCGCGCCGCCCGCAAGACCCAGAAGGTCATCGTCATCAAGGAAGTCAAGTTCTCGGTCACCGTGGACGAGCATGACTACCAGACGAAGAAGAACCAGGCCGTCCGCTTTCTCGGTGACGGCGATAAGGTCAAGGCCAGCCTGCGCTTCAAGGGCCGGCAGATGGCGCACCGTGATCTCGGCTACAAGATCATTAACCGCCTGATCATGGACATTGGCGAGACCGGGGTTGTGGAGTTCATGCCGCGCATGGAAGGCACGACGCTGCATGCGATCCTGGCGCCGAACAAGAAGGTGGCGCCGGCGCAGCCCAAGCCGCCGCGGCCCGTGCCGACCGAGCCGGCCGCGATGGCTGTCGCCGCAGCGCCGTCTGCATAGGTCTCGACCCGCAGTCACACCCAGTTTCGCAGGCAGGGGAGGCGCCCACCTCCTCTGCTATACTGACCCCTGCGTTAAAATTGTACTTTTGTCAGCAGGACACAATGCCAAAGTTGAAGACACACTCCGGCGCGGCCAAGCGCTTCAAGAAGACCGCCTCGGGCAAGTTCAAGCGCGGTCAGACGAAGATGCGGCATATCCTCACGTCCAAGTCGAACCAGACCAAGTCCAAGCTTGGCCGGATCGTGCTTGTGTCGAAGGCGGATACGCCCAAGGTCGCCCGCATGCTTCCGTACGCCTAGACCTCCGGTCGGGTAAGTAAGAAGCTGCAAAGTTCTTAGGATCGAGACGTTCCGGGTAACCGGACAAAGGGCCGGAAGGCGTTGTGGCCCCTGGGTTTTGCGACCCACCGAGATTCCGAGCCGTACGCGTGTGAAGAGGCCACCCTTGCCTCCAGCCGCTCACCCCAACGCAAGGTAAAAGGAGAACACGATGCCCCGTGTCAAACGGAGTACGAAACGCAGCGATCGCCGCAAAAAGATCCTCAAGCGCGCGAGCGGCTACTTCCTCACGAAATCCAAGCTGTACCAGGCAGCGCAGGAAGCCGTTGAACGCGGCCTGAAGTTCGCCTACATCGGCCGCAAGCAGAAGAAACGGCAGTACCGCTCGCTCTGGATTGTGCGCATCAATGCCGCGACGCAGCAGCACGGCATGAGCTACTCGACCTTTATCAACGGCCTGAAGAAGGCTGGCAACGGGCTCGACCGCAAGATGCTGGCCGACATCGCCGTGAACGATGCCGCCGGATTTGCGACGCTGGTAGAGCAGGCCAAGGCCGCGCTGGCAACAGCAAACGCAACCGAAAAGGCAGCTTAGTCAGATCCGATTGATCTGAAAAGGGGCGCGGCTTCGGCTGCGTCCTTTTCTTTGTCCGAAATCGGCGACACGCTACAGTGCTCCTGTGAGCAAAACGATTGTTGCCGCCGTTGCGTGCGGTCTGCTTTCCCTGTCGAACGCGTGTGTTGCCCGAGGCCAGGAAGTGGCCATCACCTTCGATGATCTGCCGGTACACGGGCCCTTACCGCCCGGGGAGACGCGGCTGCAGGTGGCGCAGACCTTGCTGGCGGCGATCGCCGCGGCCCATCTGCCGCCGGTGACGGGATTTGTGAATGCCGTCCGGCTGGCCGATGCGCCCACAGGGAGCGCCGGCGTGCTGGAAGCGTGGCGCGATGCCGGTCAGCCCCTGGCGAGCCACACCTACACGCACATGGGGCTCGACAGTCACTCCGCCGAGGCGTTTGAGGCCGATGTCACTCAGAATGAGGCAACGCTGACGCGGCTGGCGGCCTATCCCGCCGGGCATCCGCAGCTGCAGGACTGGCGATACCTGCGCTACCCGTTTCTGCAGGAGGGCGACACGCCGGAGAAGCGGGCCGCGGTGCGATCGTGGCTAACCGGGCACGGCTACCAGATTGCTGAGGTTTCGATTACGTTCCCGGACTACCTTTGGAACGAGCCGTACGCACGGTGTGTGGCGGCCAGAAACGGGCGTGGCGTCACGTGGCTGCATGACACTTACCTGGCGGCAGCGCGGGATTCGTTTGCGGCCCAGCGGGCGCAGACGCGTGCCGTATTTGGGCACGAGATCGCCTACATCCTGCTGCTGCATATCGGTGCCTTCGACGCGCGGATGTTTCCCGAGCTGGTCGCCCAGATGCGTCAGGCGAACTTCCTGTTCATCTCACTTCCCGACGCTGCGGCCGATCCCGCCTACAGCGTCCCCGCGGCGGAGATGAAGGGCGGTGGCACGTTTGAGGATCAGGTGGGCCGGGCGAAGGGCATCAACGGCACGCCGACCCACGATTACACCGCGGAGCTCGCCGCGATGTGCCGCTGAACAGCTAGAGCGACATCACCCGATGCGGATCGCAGCCTGGGACGCGGTGGCGACGATGATCCACAGCCCAACTCCCTGCAGCATGGGCGATACCCCGACGCGCCGCAGGGTCTCGCGGGAGACCCCGGTGCCGATCAGAAACAGCACCACGGTGAGGCTGTCTTTGCCAAGCGTGGTCAGGTGCGCGTAGGCTCTGCGGACGCAAGCTCCCCCGCACCAAATCCGGCTGATGGAACGTGGGAAGATCGCCGATACACTGGCGAGATGCCGTCCCTTTTTGCGCGTTACGGCGCACTGCTGGTCCTT
The DNA here is from genome assembly GCA_964243395.1 of uncultured Acidobacteriaceae bacterium. GTDB lineage: Bacteria > Acidobacteriota > Terriglobia > Terriglobales > Acidobacteriaceae > Granulicella. Next base: position 14,706 of record CAXTFS010000013.1, read on the forward strand.
GCGGGTGTGGTCGCTGGTTCGTTCGTTGCCGTTGCCCAGGGCAGCGCCGCGCCCCGTTCTCAGGCTGACGCCGCGCCGGAGGTGGCGTTTACGTTTGACGACCTGCCAGCGCATGGTCCGCTGCCGCCGGGAATGGCGCGACCGGCCGTGGTGCGCAGCATTCTGGCGACGCTGAAGGCCGAAAACATGCCGCCGGTGTACGGCTTCATTAACGGCTTTCGCGTGCAGCAGTTTCCGTACCAGATCGGGATTTTGCGGGCGTGGCGCAATGCCGGGGAGCCGCTGGGCAATCACACCTGGTCGCATCCGGAGCTCGACAAGCTGAGCGCAAAGGCCTACGAGGCCAACATCGCCCGCAATGAGCCGATGCTCCGGAGCCTCGAACCGCACACGGACTGGCACTGGTTTCGTTACCCGTTTCTGGAAGAGGGGAACACGGTGGCGAAGCGGGAGGCGGTGCGTGGCTGGCTGTTTGCGCACGGGTACCAGGTTGCGGAGGTCTCCATGGACTTTCAGGACTACCTGTGGAACGAGCCGTACGCGCGGTGCATGGCCAAACACGACGACGTCGCACTGAAGACGCTGCATGACAGCTATCTCGCAACGGCGGAGGTGTACATGGGGGTATACCGCGAGCTGGCGCATCGTCTTTATGGCCACGACGTGCCCTACGTGCTGCTGATGCACGTGGGTGCCTTTGACGCGCGTATGCTGCCGGAGCTGATTGCGCGCTTTCGGGCGCGTGGGTTTGCGTTTACGACCCTGGAGAAGGCGCTGGCCGACCCGGTCTATAAGGCGGACCCAAAGGTACCGTCCCCGGGCGGCGCGACGTTCAACGAACTTGTGGCGGCGGAGCGCAATGTCGAGGTTCCCGACGGTGAGGAGCCGGACAAGATGCTCGATCGCCTTTGCCGTTGAGTCGTTGCGGTCGCGTGCCGGAAGGTCTTCTTTGCTCGGGCACAGGGTCCGGAAGCGAAACCTTGATCCTGAACAACACGTGACGTTCGTACCCAGCGGCCAACGTTTCCGGGAGCATCCCCTTCGCGCGCGGCCCGCATCACAGGGTTCATTGCAAAGGCAGGGTCGGTCGAGCACGTGAGCGGCTGGCGAATCTTGATTGATCGGTAAAGGACGGAGTTTCGTCTTTTGCGAGGGGCCAGCGACCCACGAGCACCCCGCCTTGAACCACAAAACTATATTGCAGGTCCCTTTTCAGGAGAAAGCAACGATGTCCAACGCGAAATACCAATCTCTACTTAATCCAGGTGAGAAGGTCACCGAGGAACAGCGGGAAACCGATCGCAAGATCATGGCGTTCGAGGGCGCGATCGCTCGGCTGAGCCGGCGCGGTTTCCTCGGCGGCCTGGCGGGAACAGCTGCCCTCGGCGCCGCTGCGGTGATGGGTACGGGCCGTGCATCGGCTCAGACGACCACTCCTCCCCCGATCCCGGATGTGCTGAACTTCGCGTTGAATCTTGAATACCTTGAAGCGAACTTCTACTCCATCGCCGCAACCGGCAATCCGATCTCGTCCAGCCTTACCGGTACGCCCACGGGTCCGCTCACCGGTTCACCCGGCAAGTTGAACCTCGATGCCACCACGCAAGCGTTGGCGCTCGCACTGGCGCAGGACGAAGAAAACCACATCAACGACCTGCGCAGCGCGATCACGACGCTGGGCGGCACACCCATCAGCCAGCCCGCCATCAACTATGCGGCCAAGGGCGCGGTCACGACGCAGGCGCAGTTCCTTGCGGCAGCCCGTCAGTTCACGGCAGTCGGCAACGGAGCCTATGCGGGATCGGCTCAGTTCCTGGTCAGCAATCTCACCGTGCTGCAGGTTGCCGGGCAAATCCTTGCCGCCGAAGGTCAGCACCTGGGCGCGATCAACTACCAGTGCATCCAGCAGAATATTCAGACTGCCTTCAGCACGAATGCGATGGCGTATGTGGATGCGCTTGACCAGCCGCCGAACCCATTCCAGTACTTCACTGTCAGCCTGACGAACGGTTTGTCCCCGCAGCGCACCACGTCGCAGGACTTGGGAATTGTGTATGGCGTGACCACCGGGACTGAGACAGTGCCGCCAACCCTGGGTGTGACCATGGGCGGCTTCTTCCCGTCCGGCGTGAATGGCAACATCAAGTCGACGTAGAGCCCGCACCCATGTGTGCAGCCCGAGCGGCAAGCCCGACTCGCCAACCTTTTGTAGAGCCCTTTCGGAGGATCTGACCGTGTCCCAGCTTCTAGATGCATCTCCTCTCGCAGAACGCGAGAATCTGAACCAAGAGCAGTTGGCGGAGGAAATTCACCTCCTCGAGGCCAACCGCTCCGCCAAGCGGCTTAGCCGTCGGCGTGCCATTACAAACCTGAGCCTGGCGGCGGGTGCTGCCGGTGTGCTCGGCATGAGCGGCTGCAGCAATGCGGGCAGCGTTGCTGTCTCCTCGGCGACCACCACCCCGTCCGTTCTTGAAGTGTTGAACTTCGCCCTGAACCTCGAGTACCTTGAGGCCACGTTTTACTCCGTGGTGATGACCGGCTCCGGTTTGCCTGCATCGCTGATGGGCTCCGGCGCGGGCAACGCGCAGGGTGGCGCCAAGGTGAGCTTCGCGAACAGCTTTGTCGCCAATATCGCGGCAAACCTGATGACAGAGGAAGTGCAGCATGTGGCTTTCCTGCGGACGACCATCGCCGCCGTCGGTGGTTCGCCGGTCCCCATGCCGGAGCTGCAGCTGGTGCCGTCATCTGCCTTCACCGTCAACAACGACGCCACGTTCCTGGCGGTGGCACGTCAGCTTGAGGGTGTCGGCGTCAGCGCCTACATCGGCGGCGCGGGCTATCTGGCCAGCAGTGCGGCGGCGTTGACCTACGCGGCGCAGATCCTTGACACCGAGGCACAACATGAGGGCTGCTTGCGGCAGGCCTGCATCCAGCTTGGGGTAACCTCCCCGCCGGCGGATAGCCTCGACATGCCGCCAGTTCCGCCCTCACCCGGAAGCCAGCTCTTCAACACCGGCAACAGCACGGGCCTGAACCCGGTTCGCAACGTCTCTCAGGTACTGCAGATCGTGTACGGTACTCCCGGGCAGACCGGCGTTCGTTTTGGCGGGTTCTTCCCGGCCGGCCTGAACGGCGATCTTTACATCAGCTAAATCGTCTTTGATCTCAGCAGAAGCGCCGCCAACGTTGGCGGCGCTTTCGTGTGTGCGGGCTACACGTCCAGACCGATCATTCGCATCAGCTCCAGGCCGTTGCTGCGTTCCACCACACCCGGCCGGAGTCCGTAGTCGAACCGGAGCTCGCCGTCCACGATCGTGTCTTCGAAGTGCATATTGCGCACCGTTGATCCGGACGCCGCGGTGGATTCCACCGGAAGATCTGTGAGCGCGAGATCGTGCGTGGTGAGCAGACCAAACGCGCCGCTGGCGAGCAGTGCGGAGACCAGGCCCTGGGCGCCCACGAGCCGGTCATGTGAATTGGTGCCCGCGAGCAGTTCGTCCAGCAGAAACAACACGGGCGGATGGGCCACCGCCGCATCGCGGACCGAGCGCAGGCGCAGGATCTCCGCGTAAAAACGCGAGCGCCCGGCCTGCAGCGAGTCCTGCACCTGGATACTTGCCGCCAGATGTACCGGGGCCAGGCGCAGCCGGCGTGCCCGCACCGGACCGCCGGCCATGGCCAGCACAGCATTGACGCCGATCGAGCGCAGCAGTGTGCTCTTGCCACTCATGTTGGAGCCGCTGATCAGTAGCAGGCGCGTGTCGCTGCCGAGGTGGACGTCGTTGGGCACGCAGGCGGCTGGGGAGAGCAGTGGGTGACCCAGGCCCTCCGCCGTGTAGGTGAGTTCGTCGGCGACGAGCTCCGGGAAGGCGTCCGCAGGGTGCTCGAAGTGGTAGGCCGAGAAGGACAGCAGCGCCTCAAAGTTGCCGAGGGCGTTCAGCCAGGCAAGGACGTGGTCTCGATGCTGCCGTCGCCAGGCCTCCACCAGCGTGCCCAGCTGCACGGAGTAGAGCAGGAGAAATTCGACGACCCGCACCAGGAAATTGGCCCGCTGTTCCACGCCAAGCGAAAGCGTGGCGAGGCGTCGCAACGCCTTCGAGGCAGACCCGCCGCCGGCAAGCAAGACCTCCTGCTGCGCCTGTAACAGGGGCGAGTTGAAGTGCTCGCGTTCTAGGGCCGCGAAGATGCGAGTGAGCACGGCGAGGCGTCGTGAGGCCCCCTGCGTTTCGGCGAAAAGATCCTTGTGCTGCCGTTGCAGCAAATAGGTCAGCGCTCCGTTGATCACCAGCATCGGGATGAGCAACAGCATAGAGTGCATGGCGATCGACACGACAGCAGCTGCCAGGGTGAGCACAACAAGCAGCGGCGCAATCCAGCGAAGGACCGCGGGCACTGTGGAGGTCCCGTTTGCCCAGGCGCCGAGTGCCTGACGGTCGACCGCCACGGCGTCTGAACCGGGAACGGAGGCAATGGCCTCCCGCAGTGCGTTGCGTGGGCCGAGATCGGCGATGGCCGCCTGCCGGGCAAGCACTTCCGGGTGGGGTGCCGGTTGCAGCAGCCACTCGGCCAGGGTCTCCTCACCCGCCTGGGTGCGCGCCGTGCAGAGCAGCTCGAAGAGCCCGCCGGGCGTGAAGAGATCGAGGTCCGCGGCGTACAGGCTCGCGTTGATATCCACGGGGGTTGCGCGAGGATGCAGCCCGATCCAGCGGTCGTCCAGCCGGGCCAGGCCGCCCTCATAGTGAACTTCGGCGCGAAAGCTGCGCGCGTAGTCGTCGAGAACGCGATCGTGAAAACGTGCCGTGACCGCGAAGCCGGCCAGGGGGAACAGCAGCGACCACCAGCTGAGGCTGTGATGCGTGTAGGCGTACCAGCCGATGAGCAAAGCCACGCCCACCCACGCCAGCCGCACAAAGCCCAGCAACATGTGCCGCTGGTACAGCCGTCTTGTCTCACGCTGCGCCCGCGCGAAATGCTCCTGGTAGACCTGCGCGGGAGTGCTGTGCAACGAGAAATCGTTTGTGGTCATGCGGTGCATAGCATACAGCGGAACGTCGTCGCCGGACGGGAGCATCGGCTAGACTGGAGCTATGCCAGTCACCGCCGAACCGCGGCTCGCAAACCCTGTTCCCCAAGCAGCACAGCCGACCGAGCTCGGGCCCACGCCCTTTGAATCCTGGGGCCGGTATCCCCACTTCAATGCCGATGTACGCAACCTGCACTGGCAGGGTGACTTCCCGAACGTCATTCAGGGCGTACACCGCGGAGCGCTGCCGGTTGGCATGGGCCGCAGCTATGGCGATGTGTGCCTGCTCCAGGATGGCACGCTGCTGAAGACGACCGGCATGAACCGTCTGCTGTCATTTGACCCGGAGACGGGATTGTTGACCGCCGAGGCAGGCATCACGCTGGCGCAGATTCTTGATTTTTCGGTACCGCGCGGATTTTTTCTGCCCGTAACGCCGGGTACGAAGTACGTCACGCTGGGCGGCGCGATCGCGAACGACATCCATGGCAAGAACCATCATCTGGCCGGAACGTTTGGCAATCATGTGACGCAGTTCGAGCTGGTACGCTCCGACGGCCGCCGTATGCACTGCACGCCGACCGAAAACCCTGACATGTTTTCCGCGACCATCGGCGGCATGGGCCTGACGGGCTTGATGACGTGGGCGCAGGTGCGCATGAAGCCCATCGTCAGCCGCATGGTCGACTACACCGGCATCCAGTTTCACGGAATCGACGAGTTCCTCGATCTGACCGAGCAGTCGCAGCACATCGAGTACACGGTCAGCTGGGTCGACGCCACCTCCACGGGCAAGAATTTCTGCCGCGGCATCTTTATGCAGGGCGATCATTCGCAGGTACCTGCGGAGTTGAAGCCCTCCAAGGAACCCAAGCTGGTATTCCCGATGGAGCTGCCCGGCTGGGCGTTGAACAGCGCCAGCGTAGGTCTGTTCAACACGCTGTTCTTCAACAAGCAGATCAAAAGCCGCGTCACAACGCTGCAGGATTATGAGCCGTTCTTCTATCCGCTGGACATCATGCTGAAGTGGAATCGTATGTACGGCAAAGCCGGGCTGCTGCAGTTCCAGTACGCGATCCCGTGGGAGAACGCACGCCAGGGAACGGTGGAGATATTGAAGGCGGTCTCGAAGTCCGGCCTGGCGAGCTTTCTGGCTGTGTTGAAGGCTTTTGGGGATGTGCCGTCCCCGGGCATGATGAGCTTTCCAAAGCCGGGGATCACGCTGGCGCTCGATTTTCCGATCCGGCCCGAGAAGAGCTTTGCGCTGTTCGATCGCCTGGCCGAGATGACTCACGAGTTTGGCGGACGCTTGTACCCGGCCAAGGA
>CAXTFS010000014.1:0-20357 GCA_964243395.1 uncultured Acidobacteriaceae bacterium
CACCTCGTCGCCTGGCAGGAGGGCGCGGCGCTGAGTGCGCTGCGCGCTGTACAGCTCATCAGTGATCAGGTGAAGGCGGCGCGGCTTGCGGGCGCTGTCCAAGCTATCGACGCATAAGCCGTACCGCAATCGCTCCAGGAGAAACCTATGAACGTTCGCTTTGCCAGTGCCCTCGGCTTCGTCCTGACCTCCGCCGCTGTCGCTACTTTCACCTCCGTCGCTCCGGCTGCCTTTGCCCAGACAACGGTGCGGCACATCCAGACCGAAAAAACGCCCATTGCGCTGGCGGTCTGGGCAGGCGACACGCTGTATCTGAGCGGTCAGCTCGCCGACCCGGTCACCCCGGCCGATGCGGCCAAAGGCACGCCCGCGGACTACGGCGACACCAAGGTTCAAGCGGCGAGCGTGTTCGCCAAAATCCAGAAGGCGCTGCAGGCACAGGGGCTGGACATGGGCGACGTGGTCAAGATGACCGTGTTTCTGGGTCCCGACCCGAAGACGGGCAAGCTGGACTTTGCCGGCATGCAAAGCGAGTACCTGAAGTACTTCGGCACGCCGGCGCAGCCGAACAAGCCCGCGCGTTCAGCCTTCCAGGTGGCGGCGCTGGCGGCTCCTTGGGCGCTGCTCGAGATTGAGGTCATCGCCGTGAAGAGCAAGTAAGCCCCTCCGAGCGCGCTATCCTGACTCCATGCTGGCGCGCCGGATAGAGCATGCAGGGGCGCGGCCGATGCGGACGCGCAACACGGTTCGCTACCGCGTGCTGCACTGGCCGATCTGGATTTTTGTCTTCTTCCTGGCGCCAGGGCCGCTGACGTTCGATCTGTTTGCGGGACGGGCGAACCGCTGGAACCTGGTCTGGCTGGGGCTGGTGCTGGTCGGCACGGGACTCGCCGGGCTGCTGGGCCGTTTGCCGGGCGCCGAACCTGCGCCCTACATCCTCCGCTTCACGGAGGATCGCCCCAACCCGCTGTACCGCCGCGTCTGCTACACGTTTGGCTGGAATGCCGCGGTGAACTTCGCGCTGATGAACCTCATCGGACTGGTCGTGGCCGTCGCGACGGGCCACTGGGTCATGCAGCCGATCTACGGACGGCTGTACCTGCCTGTGCTGCTGATCGTGGTGCTGCTCGGCGTGGCGGGCCTGCTGCCGCGCGTCGGCCCGTCAACCGCCGGCGAAGGCACCGAACGGCGCTACTTCTATGGCACTGTGTGGGCGGTCACGGCCGCGCAGATCGTGCTGCTCCTGCTTTGGAAGACGCTGCCGCGCCATCATGCGACCGATGTGGCAAAGCTGGCCGTCTACCTGGCCGTGCTTGCGATGATGGGTGCGGGGGCAGCTGCTGGTTGGCTGCCGCGGACCCGGCCCATCGTCGCCGGCGAGCAGATGGTGGCCGACTAGAACCGCCGGCCGGCTTGGCTGAGCGCTTCCCGTTGCTATGCGGCTTTGTTGCTTTGCGGCTTTGTGGCTATGCGGCTTTGCGCTCAATCCCCGCGTGTTCCTGCACGTAGGCCTCCGCTGCCGCCCGACGTTCGGCGCGACTGGCGGTCGACTTTTTGCCGTGGCGCCAGATCAGTGCCGAGGTCACGCCGAAGTTCCAGACCGCACTGAACAGCAGACCCGTAAGGCCCGCCAGCAACCAGGGGATGCCGTGCTGGAAGGCCTCCGTGCTGATCGCGAGATTGGCGACTGCACCCAGCGCGCAGGCCGTGCAGAACTTCACCAGCCCCGCCCAGAAGGACAGCCCACGCCGGCGCCGGTCACGGTAGGTGACGGCATTGTTCAGCATGTAATTCAGCACCATAACGACCAGCGTGGCGACGGCCTGTGCCTGCAGGAAGTTTGCGGCACGGGACGAGAGCAGGGTCCACAACAGCAGCAGGTGAACACCCACGCCTACTGTGCCGATGGCGCAGAACAGCACAAAACGCACGGAGATCCAGCTGCCCACCATCTTGTCCAGCAGCAGCTCCAGGTACTCGAGACCGACCATGACATCGAGCTTGCTCTCGCCATGCTGCCGTGTACGGAAGTGGTATGGCACCTCGCCGATCCTGGCGCTACCGTTGGCGGAAAGAACGATGTCAAGGAGGATCTTGAAGCCTTTGCCGGTGAGGCGGTGCGCAAGGGGGTCGAAGAACGAACGCCGCACCATGAAGAAGCCGCTCATCGGATCCGTCAGCGCTGTCTGCTCGCCCAACCCGCTGAATTTGCGGCCTGCCCGGCTGAGCCGGACGCGCCAGCTGGCGAAGTCGCCCATGCTGCCGCCGTCGATGTTGCGCGATCCGACAACAATGTCCAGGCGCTCGGCCGTGATCAGGCGCAGCATCTCGGGCAGGATGGTCTCGTCATGCTGCAGGTCGGCATCGATCACGGCGATGTACGGGGCAGCCGTGGACAGCATGCCTTCAATGCAGGCCGAAGCGAGTCCGCGGCGTCCGATACGGTGCAGCACGCGCACATCCGGATTGGCTTCCGCGGTCCGTTTGATCAGCGAGGCGGTGCCGTCAGGGGAGTCATCGTCGACGATGATGGCCTCGTACCGGACGCCGCGCAGGCTCTCCCGCAGCTTGGCCAGGAGGAGCGGAACATTCTCCCGCTCGTTCAACGTCGGGATGATGACCGCGAGTTCGTAATAGCTTCGTGAGCGGAGCGGTCGGGCGTCGTCGCTTATGATCGTTCCTGCTAACTCAGAGAAAGCCAGTCCCGAGGGATCTGACGTGTTTTCGCGCACTGCCACTGGCATCACCTCCGCCGATCAGGAGCGATCGGCCGCACGTATTCACAGCGACCCCGGTAAAGCATTTCCGCTGCTGGCGCGCATCCATCGCCTGGCCAGCTTTCTTGACGTGTATGGCGGCTTTGTGGGATTGCTTCTGCTGCTCGTGTTCTTCATTGTGACACTGGGTACAGCTGCGCAGAAATTACTTTGGTACGACGAGCTGGTAACTCTGGGTGTGGCGTCGCTAGGAACCTGGCGCGATGTGTATGCCTTCTTTTACACCGGTCTGGACACCACCAGTGCCACCCCGGCGCTGATCGCGCACGTGTTTTTGCGGTTGCCAATCAGTCCGGAGCTCTCTATCCGGCTGCCCGGGATAGTCGCCTTCCTCGGCATGCTTGCGTTCGTCTACGTGTTTGTACGAAGGCGCTACCCTGCCGTGTACGCGCTTGCCACCTGCGTCGCGCTGATCTTGCCGCGCACCCTGACGGACCAGGCGATCGAAGCGCGCTCGTACGCGTACACCCTGGGCTGCACTGCCTTGGCAATGGTGTGCTGGCAAGCGACGGAGCGGTCGTCCAAAACGAGAACGGCGGCCCTCTTCGGGCTCTGGTTCGGTCTTGCGTTTGCTATCAATGTGCACAGCTTTGGCGTCTTTTTGTTCGTGCCGTTCGCGGCGGCGCAGGCGATGCGCGATTACCCAACGCGGAAGCCGGACTGGCCGGTCTGGGCCGCTCTGTTGCTCTTTCCCTCCGGTCTAGCGCCTGTCTTGCATGGGCAGCGGATTGCGAACCACTTCTATGGGAGCAGCTTCTGGTCGAAGCCGAACCGGTATCTTGTTTTGACTTCTTACCAGGAGGTGCTCTTCAACGCGGATGTCATCTTTTTGGGCATCATCTTCTTTTTCCTGGTCGCTATGCTGCTTCGAGATCGTTGGCGGGGCGTGCAGGATAGGCCGCTTGCACAAGAAAACACCGGATTCCGCCGCCCGGAATGGACTCTGGTTGCTGTTCTGGGGGTGATGCCGTTCTATGTGCTGCCCGCCTCGTACCTGATCCATGTGTACCGGACCACGTATGTTCTGCCATTTGCGATCGGTTTTTTCGTCGCGACGATCGCGTTGTTGGCCGAAGCGGCGGCGCGGGCGCGAGTCGCCGGCACGGTGTTGTTGACGCTGCTGCTGCTGTGCGCGGCGCCGGGGCTGGCGAGCCCGTTCGTCGGTGGGGTACGCGCGCTTGTGCATCCGCAGCGCGTTCATGAGGCACTCGAAGCCGAGTACAACGCGCGCCCCTGGGTGACGCTGCTGCGGTCGAGCGACCTGCCGCTGGTGGGGGGAGATTACTACAACTACTCGCAGCTGTGGTTCTATGCGCCGCACGAGATCAAGGACCGGCTGACGTTTGTGACGGATGTTCCTGAACTGGAGAAGTATCCAGCGGCGGAGACGACGCAGACGAACTTCCTGCTGTTTGGGGACGTGCTGGGTTACCGCACGATGGATATCCGCGCTTACGAGAGGGAACATAGCCATTTTCGTGTAGTGATCGGGCCGGAGGATGCCATTTGGCTGCCAGCTTACCTTTTTGCGCAGGAGCAACGAGGCCAGGCGACCTTTGACCTGCTCGGTCCGAGCTTCGACAGGGTAAAGGGCCACGCCAGTGTGTTTGACGTGCACGTGCTGGCAGCCTCGGCTCCGTTTGCATCCCAGCCTTGAGCTTTGACCGAAGAAGGATCCACGATGCCCCTGAAGTCACGCCCTACCTGCTTTGTTCTAGCGTCAGCGGTGCTTTGTGCAACGGCTGGGATGTCTGCACAGCAGCCGGCTGCCCCTGCGGTGAATCAACCCGGTGGCGTGTTCTCCGGCCCGGCGCCTGCACCGCCACCGCTTACCGGGGACGCGCTGCAGAAACCGGGTGTGCCGGCCGGGACGCTCTCCGAGCGGCTGACGCTGCGCAGCACGATCTACGACGGCATGGTGAGCGATTACTGGATCTATGTGCCCGCGGGATACGACCCCGCGAAGCCGGCTGCGGTGATGGTCTTTCAGGATGGTGAGGGGTATCTCAATCGCAGCGGCGATCACTCCGCGCTGAATGTGCTCGACAACCTGATTGCGGAGGGCAAAATTCCGTTCGTGATCGGCGTGTTCATCAATCCGGGGGACATTGCGGGCGCGCCGGACACGCCGACCTACCGCTTCGTCGATGCGTTCAGCAAGAAGTGGGGCCGGTCGATGCGCGATTCGATGCGCTCGACCGAATACGACACGGTCTCGGACCGCTACGCGCGCCTGGTGCGCGATGAGCTGCTGGTGGAGGTGGGGAAGAAGTACAACCTGCGCCCGGATGCTTATGCGCACGCCATCACCGGGTTGAGTTCCGGCGGAATCTGCGCGTTCAATGCGGCATGGCAGATGCCGGCGGAGTTCAGCCGCGTGATCTCATGGATTGGGTCGTTTACCTCCATTCAGTGGCGCGAAGATCCGAAGGTCGCCGACGGCGGGCAGGACTACCCGGACAAGATTCTGCGCGAGGAGCATCGCAACGTGCGCGTGTGGCTGCAGGATGGCGCGAATGACCAGGAGAACCCGTTCCATGGCTCCTGGCCGCTGGCCAACCTGCGCATGGCGAACGCGCTGAAGCTGAAGGGCTATGATTTTCATTTCTCGTTCGGGAAGGGACCGCACACCGCGAACGAGGGTGGTGCGGAGTTTGCCGACGAGATGGTGTGGCTGTGGCGCGGCTACGACCAGGCCAAGGCCGCCGAGACCTTTACGCAGGAGCCGGCGGAGGCGAGTAAGCCGCCCTTCCGTGTGGGCATCGTGAACCGCGAGCCGTAGCAAGTGTCGGGTGGGGAGTGCGCGACCTGTGCCGGCCGCGCTCATCTAACTCCGTATGTCTGAAGCTGCTGTTGCAACTGTTCCAGTTCCTGCTTCGCCCGAGGTGTTCTCTGCGTTCGATCTTTCCGCCATGTCGAAGGGCGATGTCTACAAGCTGCTCGCATCGGTGATTCTGCCCCGGCCGATCGCGTGGGTCGTGTCGAAGGACGCGGCCGGTGAGCTGAATGCGGCACCGTACTCCTTCTTCAACATCCTGTCGTCCGACCCGCCGCTGGTTGCGATCAGCTTTTCGGCCGCGCCGGATCGTGAGGGCAAGGACTCCCTGACCAACATCCGCGAGCGCGGCGAGTTTGTGGTGAACCTCGTTCCCGAAGAGCTTGCGGAGGCGATGAACACCACAGCGACCAACGCGCCACGGGGAGTGGATGAGACGCAGCTTGCCGGCCTGGCGTTGGCGCCGTGCACGCGGGTGGATGTACCGCGGATCGCGGACTCGCCGGTGGCGCTGGAGTGCAAGCTGTTTCAGACGATTGAGCCTGGCGGGTCAAGCACCATCGTGCTGGGTCAGGTGGTGTACGTGCATGTGCGCACGTCAGCCTTTGAGGATGTGGACCGGTTGCATATCGATCCCGGCCAGCTGCGTCTGATTGGCCGCATGCATGGCGGAGGCGGCTACTGCACCACACGCAACGTGTTCACCATCGACCGCCGCAACTGGCCGCTGACCTAGGCGCTCAGCCTGTCGTGAACTGTTCAACAGGGAGAGGGTATGGCACGGGTTTTCATTACAGGCTCAGCGGATGGGCTGGGTCGTATGGCAGGTGAACTGCTGTTGGAGCAGGGCCACACGGCCGTGCTGCACGCGCGCAATGTGGCTCGTGCGGCGGACGTCCGCAGGGCGGTACCGGGCGCGGAGGCGGTAGTCACCGGCGACCTGTCCAGCCTTGCCGGCATGCGCGAGGTGGCGGACCAGGTCAATGCACTTGGTGGGTTCGATGCGGTGATCCACAACGCAGCGGTGGGCTACCGCGAACCCCGGCGTGTGGAGACGGCCGATGGGCTGTCGCAGCTGTTTGCGGTGAACACGCTGGCGCCGTATGTATTGACAGCGCTAATGGAGCGCCCGGGGAGGCTGGTGTATCTCAGCTCTGAACTGCAGCGAAATGGCGATCCGAGTCTTCAGGACATCACTTGGAAGAGTCGCAAATGGAATGGGACGCGGGCGTACTCGGACACCAAACTGCATGACACCCTGCTGGCTTTTGCCGTGGCCCGGCGCTGGCCAGAGGTGCGATCGAATTCGGTGGAACCGGGTTGGGTCAGCACCAAAATGGGTGGCCCGCGCGCCACCGATGATCTGGACCAGGGGCATCGCACGCAGGTGTGGCTGGCGGTGAGCGAGGACCCTGCGGCGTTGGTGACGGGCGAGCACTTCTTCCATCTACGGCAGCGCGATCCATTGCCGGCATCGCGGGACGCCGCGCGTCAGGACCGGTTGCTGGCGATCTGCGAAGAGCTTTCCGGGATTGCGCTACCCGGGTGATGGGTGAAGGGCAAAGCAAAGAGGCCCCGTTGGCGGGGCCTCTTTGCTTTGCGGAAACGCGGTTATGCGGCGGCGGTTGCGGCCACAACGACCGGTTCAATCGAAACGAAGCGGCCAAGCTGGCCACGGTCGGAGAACTTCACCACGCCGTCGATCTTGGCGAAGAGGGTGTCGTCGGAACCGCGTCCAACGTTCTTGCCAGGCTTAAGCGGTGTGCCGCGCTGACGCACGAGGATGGAGCCGCCGGTGACGACTTGACCGGCGAAGCGCTTGACGCCGAGCCGTTGTGCATTGGAGTCGCGGCCGTTCTTACTGGAGCCTAGACCTTTTTTATGTGCCATGACATTGCCTCATAGCGGCCCGGTGAGCCGCGAAATCTGGAGTTCGCTTACTTTGCTTCGGCTTCGAAGGTGCGCCCGCCGACCTGGATGGCATTGATCTTCACTTCGAGGAAGCTCTGACGGTGCCCCTGCATCTTCTTGTACTGCTTCTTCCGCTTGTAATGGAAGACGAGGATCTTTTCGCCGCGACCTTCGCCTACGACGGAAGCGAGCACCTTGGCGCCGTTGAGGTCACCCTCGAACTTGCCCTCTTCGCCGGAGACGGCGAGAACATCAGAAAACTCAAGGGTGCCGTTTTCGTGCGCGGCGGTTTCCACCTTCAGGGTGTCGCCGGGAGTGACGCGGTATTGCTTGCCGCCGGTGCGAATGACTGCATACATGGTGCTGAACCTCTTCCGCAGAGGCGCGCGGAACCCGCTCGCATGCGTCTTCTTCAGATCTTGGTTGGGTAGGCCTGCTTCTGGGAGCTTGCCGGGCCGAACGGACCGCGCCTGTTGCGCCGGTGCCGCACGGGCTCCACAGCCGCGAAGCGAACTGTATCGCCAAACTACACGAGTGTACCGGAGAGAGGGGGCCGGGTCAACGCAACCCCACGTACGCCCCCAACCGGACTGCGGCGGGGGCGCAGGGCCGCGGCACTTCGCCAGGGTCCCGCCGGTACCCACATACAATCACCACCATGCCGTCCACCCCACCTGCGCCGCTTCCGCGCTCCTTCCGGGCGCCGCGGGCGATCTTCTGGACGGCGTTTCTGGTGCGCGTGACGGTGATCGTGCTCGGGCACACCTATCGCATCCGGCCGACCGACGACCACTTCGACATGGGCTTCGAGGCCGGACGGATCGCGCGGTCGCTGGTGACCGGGCACGGTTACGGCAATCCCTTCAACGGGATCTCGGGCCCGACGGCGTGGCTGCCGCCGCTGTTTCCGCTGCTGCTGGCGCTGGTGTTCAAGGTGTTTGGCGTGTATTCGCGGGCTTCGGCGATCTGCATCACCGTGCTGGACAGCCTGTTTTCCGCCCTGATCGCACCGGCGATCTACCGGATCGCGGCGCGTTGCTTCGATGCGCATGGATTTGGCCGGAGGGGATCGCAGGCTGCCGCGCCGGTCGCGCTTTGGAGTGCGTGGCTGTGGGCTCTGTATCCGGCCGCGATGCAGTATGCCGTCCACTGGGTGTGGGAGATGTCGCTTTCGGCGTGCCTGTTCGCGTGGTCGGTGGTGCTGGCGCTGCGGCTGCGCGAGGTCCTCATGCGCGAGGAGGCCCCGGCGCGCCACTGGCGTCTCCCAGCGGGTTTTGGGCTGCTGTGGGGCCTGATTGCGCTTTCCAATGCTTCGCTGCTGCTGCTGTTCCCTGCGGCAATCGTCTGGATCGTTTGGCCGTTGCGGCGGCGACTGGGAGCACACGCCCTCGTCGTAGCTGCCGGCGGTGGCGTTCTGCTCACCTGCGCCGTCTTCATGGCGGTGTTGACGCCGTGGATCCTCCGCAACGAGCGCGCGCTGCACGCATTTGTGCCCACCCGTGCGAACTTCGGCATCGAGTTCTGGCATAGCACGCAGTTTGCCGAGAACGGCCCCCTCCCCTGGGGCGGCGCCATGCCCATGTGGCCCGGCGCTCCGGAGTTTCGGCGCTACATCGCGCTGGGCGAGGTCACCTACGCCCACGAGAAGGGCCTGGAAGCGAAGCGCAATCTGCGGGCGCATCCTGAGCTGTTCGTGCGCTACACCCTGGAGCGGGCGCAGTTCTTCTGGTTTGGCGTGCCGCATCCGGAGAACCGCCACCCGGCAGAGGACGTCGCACGGCTGCTGGAGTACAGCTTCACGAGTCTCGCCGGGTTGCTGGGGCTTGGGCTGGCCCTGCGACGCGGTGTGCCGGGAGCCGGTCTGTTCGCGCTGGCGTTTCTGCTCGTGCCGCTGGTGTACTACGCCGTGACCGTGCAGGCGCGATTCCGGCACCCTTTGGAGCCGCTGCTCACGATCTGTGCGGTGTACCTGTTCCGCAGCACGGGACCGCCGCACGATCGGCTTACCCCGTAGCGAGCCCTGAGAGGGGGCAAGGGCGGCTCGGATAGGGGGTGACAGCGGCTCCGGCGGCTGCGACACTGGGCCTCACCCATGCCTGACGCCCGCACCCAGCCCACCGTTCTTGTGCAACGCCTTCATCCGGCGGCGCAGATGCCTCGCTACGCGCACACCGGACCCTACGGCGATCTGGCCGCAGACCTGTTTGCGGCGGAGGCCGTGACGCTGGCGCCGGTGGGCAAGGCCGGGGCGACGCGCGCGGTGAGCACGGGCCTGGCGTTTGAGCTGCCAGAGACCCATGGGGCGCTCGTCGAGGATCGCTCGGGCCTGGCGCTGCGCGGCATGACCACGCTGGCCGGGGTAATCGACTCCGGCTACCGCGGGGAGTTGAAGGTGGTTCTGACGAATCTTGCGCCAGAGCCGCAGGCCATTGCGCCGGGGCACCGGATCGCGCAGCTGCGGGTGGTGGAGCGCATCCAAGCGGTCTTCGCCGAGACCGATACGCTGGCGGAGACGCCGCGGTCGAAGGGCGGCTTCGGGTCGACCGGTTCCTAACCGGCTTCTGCGGTGAAGGATCGCCCGCGAGCATTCATATACTCGGAGCAGTGACCGATCCTGAGAACCAGCGGAACATCCCAGAGCACCACCACCGGTTAACCGCGGACGAACAGGATGGCGGCGCAGCGGTAGCCGCCTCGGCGACAACCCAGAGCCAGCCGGCGCCAGGACGATCCGGCTTCCGTTCCGACCGCATCTGGAGCTACTTCGGGCCCGCGTTTGTGGCGTCGATCGCGTACATCGATCCGGGCAACTTTGCAACCAACATTCAGGCGGGCAGCCAGTTTGGCTACCGGCTGCTGTGGGTGCTGCTCTGGTCGAACGCGATGGCGATCGTGATCCAGTATCTATCGGCCAAGCTGGGCATTGTGACCGGCCTGACCCTGCCGCAGAACTGCCGCAAACACTTCTCGCGGAGGGCGACGATCACTCTATGGGTGTTCGGAGAGATCTCTGCCGTGGCGACCGATCTGGCGGAGTTTCTGGGAGCGGCGCTGGGTCTGGATCTGCTGATCGGCCCCGCGCTGATGGCGCACGGCATGAGCGGTACGGGCTCGCTGCTGACCTCGGCCTTGATTGCCACGGTCGGTGTGGTGGGGATCCTGGCGCTGGATCTGGCGGGCGTTCAGTGGCTGGAGCGCGGCATCATGGCGTTTGTCAGTGCCATTGGCATTTGCTACGGCTTTGAAATTTTTCTCGTGCATCCGGACTGGCACCGCGCGTTTGTGGCGACAATCCTGCCGACCTTTGACCGCCATGCGGTGCGCGGATCGGTGAACGCGGCGGTCAGCATGTTGGGCGCCACCGTGATGCCGCACGTGGTATACCTCCACTCCGCGCTGGTGCAGCCGCGACGGGCGGAGCTGGCGCAGACCAAACGGCAGCCCACACCGACGGTGCTGCGGACCTTTCTGCACTTCGAGCGCATCGAGGTGTTTGTCGCGATGAATTTGGCGTGGCTGATCAACTCGGCCATGGTGGTGATGGCGGCCGTGGCCCTGGCGCGCGGACCAGACGTGACGCCCACGGTGGGGGATGCGTTCCACACGCTGGGGCCGCTGCTGGGGCGTGGCGCGGCAGTGGTGTTCGCCGTGGCGCTGCTGTGCTCCGGGCTGTCGAGTTCCACGGTTGGCGTGATGGCGGGGCAGGTCATCATCGAGGGATTTCTGGCGATCCGGTTTCCCATCTTCGTGCGGCGGTTCATCACGGTGGTGCCGGCACTGGTCGTGATCGCGATCGGCTGGGACCCGCTGAAGATCCTGGTGGCGTCGCAGGTGCTGCTCAGCTTTACGCTGCCGTTTGCGCTGGTACCGCTGCTGCTGCTGACGGAGCGTGCGTCGGTGATGCAGGATTTTCGCAGCGCGCCGCTTACCCGAGTGATTGGCTGGTCCATTGCCTCGGTGATTCTGGGGCTGAATGCCATCTTGCTGTGGCAGCTTTTGGCGTAGAGCTGCCTGGGCCGGAGCAGGGAAAAGCCCGCATGACTGCGGGCTTTCTCCTGGGGTTCATGAGCCCTGGTTGGGATCAGCGCCCGTGACCCCCCTCATGTGGAGCGGCCGCTGGGGCAGGGGCGGCACGCGGTGCCGGTGCAGCCTGGGGACGAGCCGCCGGAGCCGTGGCGGAACGTTGCTGAACCTGCGGTGCCGGCCGTTGCTGGACCTGCGGTGCCGGTCGTTGCTGGAACTGCGGTTGTTGCACCTGCGGGGCGCGCTGTTGGAACTGGGGCCGCTGCTGCACCGGCGGCTGCGCTGCGGGTGGGTTCACCCTTTGTTGAACCGGGGGCACCGGTTGCTGCGGGGTCTGCGGCTGGGTCTGCGATGTCGGACGCCCGATGTTTGCGCTAGGCCGCCCCCCGTTTTCGGCCGGCCGCTGGTTGTTGAAGCCCGGCTGAGTTGCCGGCGTGCCCGGGCGTTGTCCACTGAAGCCGGGTTGAGTCGCCGGAGTGGCGGTCCGCTGTCCGTTGAAGCCAGGCTGCGTTGCCGCCGTGCCAAGCCTCCCGTTGTTAGAGCCTGGTTGAACCGGAGTGCCAGGGCGTTGACCGTTCGCCTGTCCGGGCCGCTGGATGGACTCGACCGCCGGCGTACCCGGCCGCTGGTTGTTGAATCCGGGCCGCTGCGCGTTCTCGAGCTGGTTCGCTGACGTACCGGGCCGCTGACCATTGCTGCCCGGCTGTGTAACCCCGGGGCGAACAGCTTCGATGCCGGGCCGCACGCCAGGGCTGGTGAAGCCTCCGTTGGGTGCGGTTGGGCGATTAAACGGCTGCTCACGCGGCAGCGCGGCGATGTTGCTGCCCGTGCCCACCGGATGGGCCGCAAAGGCCTGTGCTGGACGACCGCTGTTCGCCGCAAAGGATTGCGAACGGTTGCTGGCGGCCGCGAGTCGCAGGTCACGCTGTGCAGCAACGGGCGGGTAGTGCGCCTCCCCGGCGGCAGCGATCTCCCAGGGATGCGGCTGCACATTCAGCCCGCCCCGGCCGCCGTTGTAGCTGATGCGGCTATCCGGCCGCGGGCCGTAGGTGCGGTCGTTGTAGACCACGGTCTGGGTGTAGACGTTGCGGACGTTGACCACGTTCACATTGGTCACCGCACGGTTGTAGTAGAAATCGTGTCCGCGCCAGAAGCCTCCAAAGTAGCCCGTGCCGATGTAGCCGAAGCCGTAGTTCACGCCGCCGTAAAAGCCGATGTGCGGGCCCCAGTAGCCGCGGTGAAACAGGTAATGACTGCCGGCGTAGCCCCAGTACGGGGGCGTCCAAAGCGCACCGTAGAACGGCGGGGCACACCACGCACCGGGCACCCAGTAGTAGCCCGTGGGCTGGTAGTTCCAGTAGCCGGGCGTCCAAAGATAGTTCGGGTCGGGCGCGGGCGGCTGATCGTATTCCGGCAAGGGCGGCGGTGGCTGGTCGGTCTCGGCGAGGGCCTGCTCGCCGGCTTCTTCGGCATCGTTGTAGCCGCCATCGCTGTAGCCCCCCTGCTGGGGGTACGCGCCGGCGTCATAGGCTCCCTGCTGAGGATCCCCGGCGGGCGCCTGGCGAATGATGGGCGCGGACGCCTGACTGTCGTCATACCCATAGCTTTCGCCGTTGGCCTGGGGCTGGTAGCTCTGGCTGGAACTCAGCACGCGGGTACGGCCGGTGCTGGACGTTCCTGCCGTGGGCGCTGTGCCGGTGCTGCCTCCTGTGTAGCCGCCGGCGGTGCCTCCCGTATAGGGCTGCGCCATGTTTGCGTCGGCGGGGTCGCCGCTGTTGGCCACAATCGGAGCGGCGGCGGGGTTGCTCTTGCAGCCGGCCAGCGAAAACAGGGAGAAGGCGAAGGCAGCGGCCAGGCCGGCACCCGTTACTCCGCGAAACAGCGGGGTCTTACTGGTAAAGATGGATGTCGTTCTACTGTCGTTCATGGCCTTCTCCTCATAACCGACGGCGTGTGCGCGCCTGTGCCCAGAGCCCTTCAGATGCAGGGTTGGCCAAAGACGTGGGCGCTCTGTCCTACACTCTGGTAACCCGTATTTGGTCGCGATGTCGTTCCTTCGCCTCCCCGGGTGCCGTAAACTAGAGCGATGCGCCGCGCCGCTCTGAAGCGATTCCGCCACCGCCGTCCTGATCGCGGCCGCGCGGTCTAGATCGCGCCCTTTCCCCTGCTACTCTCAGCGCGCCGATCTCCCGGTGGTCAGGCATAGTGCCTACCATGGGCCGATGGCCCGATCCGCCACAGCCATCGCGCTGCCGGCACTCAGGAGCAAGATCCCGATGGCATCCTCCCCCGTAAAACATCCCAACAGCTTCAGCGCCGCCTCCAAACTCAAGAGCGGCAAGCAGACCTTGCAATACTTCCAGCTTTCAGCGCTGGAAAAGAAGATCTCCGGCCTCGAACTGGCGCGTCTGCCGTTTTCCCTGCGCATTCTGCTCGAGAATCTCGTGCGGCGCGAGGACGGTGTGACCGTGACCGCCGATGACGTCCGCTTTCTGGCGTGCTGGCAGCCCAGGGCGGAGCCCTCGCGCGAGATCGCCTACATGCCCGCGCGTGTGCTGATGCAGGACTTCACGGGCGTGCCGGCGATTGTGGATCTGGCCGCCATGCGCGACGCCATGAAGGTGCTCGGGGGCGACCCGGAGAAGATCAATCCGCTGGTGCCGGCGGAGTTGGTCATCGACCACTCGGTACAGGTGGATGAGTACGGCACAAAGAATGCCTATGACCTGAACGCGGCGCTCGAATTCAGCCGTAACCGCGAGCGCTACGCGTTTCTGAAGTGGGGCCAGACAGCGTTCCGGAACTTCTCCGCGGTGCCGCCCGGCATGGGCATCTGCCACCAGGTGAATCTGGAGTACCTGGCGCGCGTGGTGTTCACGACCGCACCGGATACGGACGGCAACGTCTTTGCGTATCCCGATACGCTAGTGGGGACGGACTCGCACACCACCATGGTCAATGGCCTGGGCGTGCTGGGATGGGGCGTGGGCGGCATTGAGGCCGAGGCGGCGATGCTGGGCCAGCCGGTGAGCATGCTGCTGCCGCAGGTGGTGGGCTTCCGTCTGACGGGCAAGCTGAAGGAAGGGACGACGGCGACGGACCTGGTGCTGACGGTGACGGAGACGCTGCGGAAGTTTGGTGTGGTGGGCAAGTTTGTGGAGTTCTACGGGCCGGGGGTCTCCGAGCTGCCGCTGGCGGATCGGGCGACGATTGCGAACATGGCGCCGGAGTATGGGGCGACATGCGGGATTTTTCCGGTGGACGCGGAGACGCTGAATTACCTGCGGCTCACAGGGCGTTCCGAGGAGCACATCGCGCTGGTGGAGGCGTACTACCGGGCGCAGGGCATGTTCCACACCGTGCATGCGCCCGAGGCGGAGTACTCGGCGCTGCTGGAGCTCGATCTGGCGACGGTGGAACCCAGCGTTGCCGGGCCGAAGCGCCCGCAGGATCGCGTGCTGCTTTCGGAGACGCCGGCGAGCTTCCGCAAGGTGCTGCCAACCCTGATTGCCTCGAACGCCAATCGCACCGCCGAGCGGCAGATGGTGCGCTGGGAGGGGGAGGGCGGCCACGTCTCCGACGATGGCGATGTGACCTCGAGCGAAGGCCAGGCGTTCCCGGTGATCCCGGAGGCAGTGACGGTGATCCAGACCGAGCACACCAGCCCCTCGGCGGTAGTTGCTGAACGCGCCGAACGCCTTTCGGATGCGCGCATGATCACGCCGGTGGGCAATATCGCGCCGTTGCGGTCGTCTGCCAATGGCGGCTTGTATGGCAACGGTGGCGCAACGGCCGTCATGGAGCCGATCAAGAGCATCGAGGCGCGGTTCGGCATGAACCCCGACCCATATTTACGCGATGGATCGATCGTGATTGCCGCCATCACATCCTGCACGAACACCAGCAATCCCTACGTGATGATGGCGGCCGGTCTGCTGGCGAAGAAGGCCGTGGACGCGGGCCTGTCAACGCCGCCGTGGGTGAAGACCTCGCTGGCCCCGGGATCGCGCGTGGTGACGGACTACTACATGCGCTCCGGGTTGTTGAAGTACCTGGACCGGCTGCGCTTCCAGGTCGTCGGCTACGGCTGTACGACGTGCATCGGCAACTCCGGCCCGCTGCCGGAGGATGTGTCGAAGTCGATTGAAGAGCATGGCCTGGTTGCCGTCGCGGTGCTGAGCGGCAATCGCAACTTTGAGGGCCGTATCTCGCCCGAGGTCCGTGCGAACTACCTGATGAGCCCTCCGCTGGTGGTGGCCTATGCGATCGCCGGGCACATTGAGCATGACTTCGAGAACGAGCCGCTAGGACGCAATCGCAACGGCGAGCCGGTCTACCTGCGTGATATCTGGCCGACGCAGGCCGAGGTGTCGGCCGCAGTGCATGACTCCATCGATGCGGAGATGTTCCGCGGGCAGTATTCGACGGTTTCGGATGGCGACGCCAACTGGCAGCAACTCAAGTTTCCGGTCGGCGACACGTATGGCTGGGAGGGGGACTCGACCTATATCCGGCAGGCTCCGTACTTCGAGGGCATGACGGCGACGCCGGCACCGGTGGAGGACATCGCCAACGCGCGCTGCCTGGCGTGGCTGGGCGATTCGGTCACTACGGACCACATCTCGCCGGCGGGCTCCATCAAGGCCAATGGGCCGGCGGGCAAATACCTGAGTGAGCACGGCGTGCCGCAATTCGAGTTCAACAGCTATGGTTCGCGGCGCGGCAACCATGAGGTGATGGTCCGTGGCACCTTTGCCAATGTTCGGCTGCGCAACAAGCTCGCCCCGGGCACCGAAGGCGGCGTGACGCGGCTGCTGCCGACGGGTGAGCCGATGTCGATTTATGACGCGAGCGTGGCCTACCTCGAGAAGAACATCCCGCTGTGCATCCTTGCTGGCAAGGAGTACGGCTCGGGTTCCTCACGCGACTGGGCGGCGAAGGGACCGAAGCTGCTGGGCATCCGCTT
The DNA here is from genome assembly GCA_964243395.1 of uncultured Acidobacteriaceae bacterium. Classification (GTDB taxonomy): domain Bacteria; phylum Acidobacteriota; class Terriglobia; order Terriglobales; family Acidobacteriaceae; genus Granulicella. The sequence continues at coordinate 16,454 of CAXTFS010000014.1, forward strand.
TGTGATTGCGGAAAGCTATGAGCGCATCCATCGCTCCAACCTGGTGGGTATGGGGATTTTGCCGTTGCAGTTCCAGCCCGGCGAAAGTGCGGAGAGCTACGGCCTGACCGGCGAGGAGACCTACACGCTGGGTCAGTCCGGCGAGCTGCGCGGGATGCTGGAGACCGGCTTCACCTCCGGCAAGAACCTGACCGTCACAGCGACGAACGCGGATGGGCTGACAATCGACTTCCCCGCCACCCTTCGCATCGACACGCCGCAGGAGATCCTCTACTACCAGCACGGCGGGATCCTGCAGTATGTGCTGCGGCAGCTGGCGGGGCGAACGGCGTAACGGCTGCTCTTGGCCCCACGTACCAGGCCCTGTGAGCGTCGGCTGCACGGAGACCGGCAGGCCGTGCGCGCCTGTGCCACGGGGGCGGCTTCCGACGGGTGTGTTCACCCCCCGAAGCCGCCCGTGGGGTAGGTAGCTAGGCAATGATCCCTAGGTGTTTCTGTGTCGATTATTGACGACATATCAAACTTTTGCCTTTTTTCCCAGATACGCTTCACAGGTACAGCCCAAGAGCACCTTTTGGGAACAGACATCCTTCTCGTTTCGTGCTAGGCAACGAACAAGTGCGGACGTTCAGTTGTGGCCAAAAGGCTGAAGCGGTACCCCCTTTACGGGGGACGAAGGTGGTCGGGTCTGAACGCAATCATTCCTAGGAGATACGTATGAGAACACTTACTTTTGCTGGCGTCGCCGCGTCAGTCTTTCTCTCCACCGCCTTTGTCTTGTCTGCGGGCGCTCAATGCCCTGACTTCACCGCAAGCGGGTCTGCTACGCCCACATGCAATGAAGTCATCACGTACGGATCGGGCGGCTCGTTCACCGTAGCCGCGGCCGCGAACGGGCTCACCACCTATGACGGGTCTGATGACGCGCTGGTCGGTTTCGTCAACGCGAGCTCCGTGGCTGTTTCGAGCATCACGCTAGACGGCCAGGGGGTTGGGATTTTCGGCTTCGACGGAGACGGCATCGATACCTATGGCGCTCCCGGCAACTCGATGGATAACAGCGGCTATGGTGGCCCCGACACCTACTTCACGAATCTCTCGAGCGACCTGACAATGGGAACTGTGAACTTCATCAACCCCATTGGCCCGGGAGGGAGTACCTACTTCTCGCTCGAAGAGGCTTTCGATCCCACGCTGCCGCCGGTTGTGACCTCGCCGGTGACCGGGCCGGGTGGCAGCTCCGTAACGCCTGAGCCGGGATCGCTGATGCTTTTCGGCACGGGTGCACTGGGCGTGGTTGGCGTGATGCGCCGGCGTCTGTTTCAGTCGTAACGATCCTTGCAAGAAACAACAGGGCGGCGGACGAGCGGGATTCAACCCCTGTTCGTCCGCCGCTCTGCGTTGCGTTTCGCCAGTCCTCGCCGCCGGGCACGCGCGAAGTTGCGTTCGCGGCAGTGGTCATAGATGCTGTGGCAAGGGTCTGCCATGGCGTTGTTTCGCAAAAAGCTCAAGCAGGAACACAAGGTGATGTTGCAGCACGATCGCGCAGCCGGCGCGTTGCAGCCGGAGTATCACCGCGCTACACCTGAGTGTCCCAACCCCGGGCAGTGGTCCATGTTCGACTCCATGAGCGCCGAGCTGGAGGTGCTGGAGCTGCTGGCGACGCTGGTGACGACGCTGAAGCCAAGGCTGGTCGTGGAAACAGGCAGCTTCCTTGGCGTGTCCACGGAGTGGATCGCGCGCGGCCTGGAGCGTAACGCGCAGTCCGCGGGAAGCGTCCCCGGCCGGGTGATCTCGTGCGAGTACGACCCAGTGGTCTACGCCCGGGCACGGGAGCGTTTCGCGGCGGGGAACCCGCTGTCGGGCTTTGTCGATCTGCGCAATGAGAGTTCGCTCGAGATGCCGGTTGAGGGCACGATCGATCTGCTGTTTTCAGACTCCGACCCGGAGCTGCGCGAGCGGGAGGTACGGCGCTTTCTGCCGCAGATGAGCCCCTGGGGCCTGATCGTGATCCACGATGCGAGCTCCCACTTGAAGACGGTGCGCGAGTCCACGCTGAAGATGGAACGCGAGGGCCTGCTCTCCGTGCTGCTGCTGCCGACACCGCGCGGCCTGGTGCTCGCACAGGCGAAAACCGCCCTGCGCTAAGCAGAGCGGTTCAGGAAAAGCAGTACTCGGAGTCAGCCGGGTTATCGTCCGCCCGCGCCGGCAGCACTGGGTGCGGGCACGTCCGCCGGTTTGGGCGTCGCGCCGACAGCCGCGGCTGGCTCGAGTTCATGCGCATGCCACGGCACGCTTTCGTTGGCGAGCTCCGTGTGATTGCGGAGGTACTCCAGTGCAAAGGTACTGGCGGTGGGATCGTCCTTCTGATCGGCGAAGTAGGCTGATTCGCGTGCGGCCTGCTCCTTCATGCCGAGGCGGCGGTACAGGATCGACAGGTTGTAGTGTGCGGCCAGGTCGTCGGGATCGATGCCCTGCAAGGCTTCGTACTGGGCCATGGCCTCCGGGTACTTGTGCTGCTGGTAGAGCGAAAAGCCCAGTTCGCGATGCGCATCCCGCGAGCGTGGGAAGTTCTTCAGCACCTCGGTGAAGTCGGCGATGGCGAGGTCCAGATTGCCTTCGTTGCGTTCCACCAGGGCGCGGTAGTAGAGCGCACGGGAGTTGCCGGGTGCGAGGCGCAGGCTCTCCGCCAGGTGCGGACGGGCTTCGCTGTAGCGCTGCCACTGAATCTCCACGATGGCCATATTGGTGAAGACATCAGCGTAGTCAGGCCGCATCTTTGCTACATGCGAGAAGGCGTCCAGCGAGGCCGCGTACTGCTGTGCGTCCAGCAGCGCGATGCCGTAGTTGTTCCACCGCATCCAGGGCTTGATGTCGGCGTCCGTGGGCGCGATCTTCGCGTTGTCGCCGACGTGGATGATGCGGCTTGCCGAGATCATGTCGACCACCGGCTGTTCGTAGTGCTTGCCCATGCCGAAGTCGATGAAGTGCTGATCGAAGCGGCGGTACTTGATGGTGGCAGTAAGGGTCACGGCGCCATCGGCGTTGGCGGGCATGCGGAAGCTGTAGCGCACCACCTGCGAGCGGCCTGACTGGATCGAGTTGTTATAGGCCACAACGCGGTTGTTCCAGACCTGGTGCAGGTCGTTGATGCCGCCCTTGACGTTGATCAGGCGGTTGGTGAAGCTGTGCGCGTGCTCATCGAGCTCGCCATCCTTGGGCTTGATGAAGCCACTCTCGGAGAGCACCTTGCCGGAAGGATCCTTGATGGTGAAGTTCACCCAGGACTCGTACATGTCGCGCTGCTCGGGAACGTGGCTGTGCGCGATGCCCTTGTTCTGGATGACGATGTTGGCCGTCAGGCGCTCGCCGGGGGCGATCTTGTAGTCGATCAAGCCGAGCGGTGCGATCAGGTTCTTGGGTTCAGAGGCCGGGGTGTTGGCGTCGCCGGCACGCTCCAGGCCGAAGACGTCGAGGTTGAAGACGCTGGTCTGGAGGAACTGCTGGATACGCGCGCTCTGCTCGGGGTAGTTGTACACCGCAGGCACGAGCATGTTGGCACCCATCCAGCGGTGCGAGACGAGCTTGCCGCCCTTGGCGCCCGGGTCAAGGCCAACCAGCGGCTCACGCGCCATGTGGCAGGTCTGGCAGGTGGAAACAGAGTCCTTGACGTAAAACGGCAGAGGCGACTGCTTGGCGAAGGAAGAGGCCTGCCACTCGTCGTAAACCGAGAAGGCACGCAGCCACTTGTAATCGTTCAGCTGTTTGGGCAGGGCGGCCTTGTGGCAGCTGGCGCAGAACTCGGACGTGCGATAGAAGTCCTTCATCACCGCCTTGCTGTGGCGGTCGAGATGCGCCAGGATCTCGCCATCGCTGACAGGCCGTGTGATGGGCTAGTTGTTCT
>CAXTFS010000015.1:0-20066 GCA_964243395.1 uncultured Acidobacteriaceae bacterium
CAGCTGTACTTCGGCAAATCCGCCACGACTCTTGACGTTGGTAAAGATGCGCGAAAGGTCATCCACGCCGGCGGAGAGCTTGGACATCTCGCCGAGGCCGGTGTGCACCTTCGTGAGCTGATCGGTGACCGCGCCAAAGCTTTCCGTTAGCCGCGTCTGCAGCGTGGCATGCAGCTTTTCGTCGACTGTGGCACGCATCTCTTCCAGCTTGGCGGCGTTGGCCTCGTTCAGGCGATCCAGCCTCAGTTCAACGGCGGAGCGCAGCTTGTCCTGGTGCTCGGTCTGCTTCACGCCAAGCTGATCCAGCAGCGCATGGAGCGTCTCGCGGCTGCGGCTGTGATGCGTGTTCGTCTCGGCAGTGAAGTCCACCAGCCGACGACCCAGGCTGTTCAGCTGACCGTCGAGCACGATCCGCAAACGCTCGGCATCGGCCTTGTGATCGCCGCGAAAGGTGTCAAGGCCGGCATTCACCGTTGCCCCCAGGGTCTGCAGGCTCCCCAGCAACTCCCGCCTTAAGGCTTCGGCGCTTTTGTGCGCGCCCTCGTGACCACGTGCGGCAGCCTCGGCCGACTCCTGACGCAGTTGTGAGAATTCCCCGCGCAGATGCCGCTCCAGGGACTCGCCGCGCGCCTCGCACCGGGCAAACTGCCCGGGCAGATCGGCTGCCAACAGCGTCTGCAGACGAGGGTCGGGAACGGCCTCAGGCGTAGCCGCAGGACGGCGCAACAGAAGAAAGGCAACGACGAGCAACGTGAGTGCTTGGAGCGCGAGGAGGGCAGCAAACATTCGTCTTTCCTTCGCTTCAGAGCATAGCATCGCATGAATCGCCTTCGGTGCGGAAAACAGGTCCGTTGGAACTTCCGCCCGCGGAATGGTTCAATACAGGTGGGAGCACAGCCTGCTCGCCGAAGGGTTTGCGCCACCGTCCTATGCGTATGTCTCGTTTGCTCGTTCCTGCCCTGCTGCTGTCGCTGGCTCCCCTGGGGATCGTCGCCCAAACTTCCGTGCCGCCCAACCAGGTCGAAGCCTTCAAGGACACCTCCTCCTTCAAGCCGCCCGCCGGGGCGAAGGTTGCCGTGATCGAGTACGAGGACCTGGAGTGCCCGGCCTGCGCACACGCGTTTCCGATCGTGCATGCTGCGGTGAATCACTACCACATTCCGCTGGAGGAGCATGACTTCCAGATCCCGGCCCATATCTGGAGTCATGAGGCAGCGATCTTCGCGCACTACCTGAAGGCGAAGGTGTCTCCGGAAGTAGCGGAGGAGTATCGGCGTGAGGTCTTCGCGTCGCAGTATCGCATCGCGTCCAAGGATGATCTGCACAACTTCACGCAGAGCTTTATGACCAAGGCCGGCAAGCAGATGCCGTTCGTGGTCGACCCGACAGGACAGTTCGATCGTGAGGTGAACGCCAGCACCGAGGACGGCAAGCGCTTCGGGCTCATCCACACGCCGACAATCATCGTGGTAACGCCAACGCATTGGATCGAAGTCGCCGACGTGTCACAGATGTACGCGGCGATCGATCAGGCTGAGGCGGAAGCTGGGAAGGCCACACCCGCTCCTGCGCACCGCACGACGGCGCACAAGTAATTGGTACCGCCAGTGAAAAGCCGCCTCCTTCGAGGCGGCTTTCTTCGTGCAGAAAGCCCTACTGGATCTGGATGAGCCCGGAGCCCTGCCCGATGGGCGGCGCTGTTTCCGGGTGCTGCGGCGCGCGCCAATGATCGATGTAGCTGACCTGGTGCACGCAGGAGATAGTGCAGTTCGGCGCGCAGCCCTTCTCTGTGAGGAACTCGCGTTCGACGTCAGCCTTGGTGTACTCGGCAATCGGAATCCCAGGGTAGCCGCGCTGCTGCGAGCAGTAGCTGACGATGCCGTTTTCATCGACGTAGAGATAGCGTGAGCCCGCACGGCAACGCCAGTCATTGGGCTTGCCATTGGCGATGGCTTCCTGGAAGCCGTTGAAGCGCGAGTAGGAACGGCGCGTGAGACGACGCACCTCGTCCCACACCACGCGCTCGCGTTCGCCCAGCGGCTTCAGCTGGCCGGAGCCATCGTGGATGATGCCGATGGTGGACGAGAAACCAAGCTCCAGTGCGCGCTTCGAGATGACCAGCGCGTCTTCCGGATTCTGAATGCCGCCGCCGACCACGGAGTTGATGTTCACGTGGAAGTCGGCATGCTCGGCCAGCATGCGCAGCTTGGCGTCGAGCACCTTCAGTGACTTCTTCGAGACCTCGTCGGGCATGATGTTATCGATCGAGATCTGCATGTGATCGAGCCCGGCCTTGTTCAGCCGCTCGATGCGATCCGGCATCAGCAGGTATCCGTTGGTGATCATGCCGGCGATGGCACCGTTGTGACGAATGCGCGCGATCACATCGTCCAGCTCTGGATGCAGCAGCGGCTCGCCGCCCGAGATGGTGATGACGGCCGTGCCCAGGCGTCCAAGATGATCGATGCGGCGCCGCATCTCGGCGATGGGCGTGGGCTTCGATACGTCGTCGAACTCGTTGCAGTAGGTGCAGGCCAGGTTGCAGCGGCGCATGGGTACGATGTGCGCCATGTACGGGTGCGCGGTGTCCAGCAGCGCCGACCCAATGGAGCCCAGCTCGCGCATGCGGCGTTCGGCCGCGAGGATGCGGCGACGGGCCGTCCTGCGGCGCCCCAGGGGCGGTGCGCCAGGGGCTGAAACGGGAGAGGGTGCGGGGCTGGGGATGCTGCTCATCGGCAACGCCCATTCTATCGCGAGCTCGACAATCGGAGCCTGGACAGCGGCATTTCGCGACCGGCGCATCACAGTGGGGGAGGACACCGCATGCCCCGCGAGATTAACTGGAACGACACACTGGAGATCGGCATTCAACTGCAGGAGCTGCACCCCGACGTAGAGCCGTTCTCCGTCCGCTTCACCGACTTGCACAAATGGATCACGGAGATCCCCGGCTTCGTCGGCGATCCGGCGAAGTCGAACGAGAGCCTGCTGGAAGCCATCCAAACTGCGTGGAATGAAGAGTACGAGGATGCGAAAAACAGCTAACGCGTGCGGGCTATGCGGCTCTGCGCCGCAGGATCTGACGGGGCAGCTTGGATCCGGTGAGGTGCAACAGGCCGACACCGATCGCCGCCCAGATCAGCGTTCCGGCAAGGATGATCACGGCATCACCTGCATGCGTCTGTGCCGGCGGCATGCGGTAGGCCGTGAAGCCCACCGCCATCGCCGCAGCGAGGGCAGCGAGGGCAGCACGGCCGATCTCCAGCCCGTCCAGATGCGCAAGGCTCACAAGCCGCTTGCGATGCAACAGCACGGCCAGGCTGACTGTCTGCGCCAGGATGCCCAGGTCCGAGGCGATAGCCAATCCCTGCAGGCCGCGCGCTCGATACAGCGCCCAGTACATTGGCACGGAAAGCACCGTGATCAGCGTGCCGGTGATGGCCGGTGTGCGCGTGTCACTGGCCGCATAAAAGGCCCGCGCGTAGATGCCCTGCACCGCCCACAGCCCAAGCGTTAGTGAGAGCGTCGTGAAGAGCAGCGTGGTCTCGGCGGTGTCGGCGCGCCGGAAGCGGCCGCCGCGGAAAAGATCCAGCAACCACGGCGCCAGCGCGATCATCCACGCCGAAACCAACAGACCCACGCTGAAGAGTCGTGACACGGCACGGCCAACCGACTCGGAGAAGTCATACAAACGGCCGCTCTGAAACAGCGACGCAAAGAAGGGCAATGACGCCGCACCGGCAGCCGGGCCGATGACGTTGAAGGGTGCGTTGAACAGGTCCTTGGCGTTGTTGATCAGCGTCACGCCGCCCACGCGCACGCTGGCGAAGTAGTTCATGAACACGCCGTCAAACATGACCAGCGACACGCCGATCATCAACGGCAGGCTCAGGCGCAGCCATTCGCGGAAGGCAGGATCACGGAAGCTGACGCGCGGCTGGAAGTGCAGGCCTGTTCGCAGGGCTCCCAGGGTGTTCAGCAGGGCCGAGCCCACCATCACACCGCCGAGCACACCAACGGCGAGGGAGAAGATGCCGAGTTGCCGGTGCAGCAGAACCGCGCCCGCGATGATGCCCCCGTTGTAGATCAGCGGCTGAAACGCGGAGTAGATAAAAATCTTGCGAACCTGCAGGCGCGCGCTCATCACGCTGCCGGCAAAGAAGAACAGCTGCGCAGGCAGCATCAGGCGGGTGAGTGCGGTACAGAGCGCGGCACGTGCATCGCCGCGAAAACCCTTGTTGGCCAGAACGACGTACTCGGGCGCGAGGATCTCGGCCAGCAGCACACCGATCCCGAGCACGACCAGCATCGTGCAGAGAATCACCGAGAGCGCCCGCTCCGCGCCCTCTTCATCGCCCGCCTCGCGATAACGGTTCAACACGGTGATGAGCGAGATCGACGCAGCGCCGCCGATCAGGAAGTAGTTCAGCAGGTCCGGAAGCTTGAACGCGGCGCGGTAGGCGTCCTGCGCGATGCCCGCGCCGAACAGGTAGTTCACATACTTGATGCGCACCAGCGCCAGCACGCCGGAGAGCAGGGAGCTGAGCATGAGCAGCACGGCTGCGGAACCCACCGTGTGGGTCTGACGAGGACGAAACAGATCGAGAAACGAACGCCGTTGCGGCGCGTTAGGAAGCGACGGAGCCAAGCCAGGCTACTCGCCGGAGAACAGGTCGCCCTGGTTCCGTGAGTCCCTCAGGGTGGTGTCCTTCGGCTCTGTTGCTTCGAGCACCAGGCGTAGACGCTCGGGCCTGGGCGCTGTCGGCCGTGGCTCGGCGACAAGCCGGGGACGCATGGCCTGTAAACGGTTTCCGGCAACGACTGGCGCGCCGGTCGGCTGCTCCAGCATGGTTAACAGGGCGCGCAGATCACTCTGCAGGGCGCGCAGCTTGGCCTGACGGCGGAACTGCATGCCCGGATCAGGTGCAACGGCGGGTTCAACAGCAGCTTCAGTCGCCACCGCCGTCGGCTCCGCGGCAACGGCCTCGGCACCCGCAGCCCCAAGCACCGGCTCGGCGGCTGCGATTTCCCGGCCCTTGTTTTCGGTCTTGAAGACCCCGCGGGCGCCGGGAATGGTGTAGCCCTGGTCGTACAGCAGAGACTTGATGCGGAGAGCCATTTCCACATCGCGCTTGCGATAGAGGCGCTGGCCGGTGCCGCCCTTGTTGGGCTTCAGCTGCGGAAACTCGGTCTCCCAGAAGCGCAACACGTAGGCGGGGACCTCGCACAGACGAGCGACGTCGCCGATGCGGAAGTACAACTTGTCCGGGATCTCCGGTGCGACCTGCTTCCGGATTGGTTGAATGCCCATGGAGCGACTCCGTTCCTGCGGCAGGGGCCAGAAACGGGCCGCAGGGTTCCACTACAGCGCCCAGTATAAGTTGCCGCCTCCGCGTAAACCACGCAAATCTCAGTGCTTTCCTTGGTTCCGCCGGGGAGAGTGCATGGCCGGTGGAACAGCTCCGCCGCGTCCGTGGACGTCCGATCCACGGCGCATCCGACGCTCTCGCGCTCGCGTCCAATAGACTGAAGATCGGACCAAACGCATGCCCGCCGCCGCTGTTCTGCCCCCTGAACCCGCCGCTCCTGAACCAATCCATAGCTGTCCAAGCTGCAGCCACTGGCTGCCGGAGGGCACGCTCGCCTGCCCCGATTGCCAGACCCTGACCTACGGCGCCCATCTGAGCGATCTGGCCCTGAGCGCGCAGCAGCTTGAGACCGAAGGCAAGTGGATCGAGGCCCGCGACCGCTGGCGCTCCACCCTGATGTGGCTGCCCGAGGGCACGCAGCAGGCCGATACCGTGCAGGGCCACATCTCCACCATCGATGCACGCCTGCAGGCGGAGGATCAGCGCACGGAAAAATGGACCAAGCGGCTTGGGCCCTTCGCCCCGCTCTTCTTCTTTCTGCTGAAGGCAAAGTCAGCGCTGTTTTTTCTGCTCAAGCTGAAGTTCTTCCTCGGGCTGTTTGGCTTTTTCGCGATCTACTGGGCGCTGGCCGGCTGGCGATTCGCGCTCGGCTTTACCACCTGCATCTTTATCCATGAGATGGGCCACTATGTCGCAGTCAAGCGGCGTGGACTCAAAGCCGATCTGCCCATGTTTATCCCCGGGATGGGCGCCTATGTGCGCTGGTACTCGATGGGCGTTTCGCGCGAGGATCTGGCCTCCATCGCACTGGCCGGACCGCTGTACGGCCTGGGTGCGGCGGGCTTCTGCCTCGCGCTTGCGTGGTCGACGCACAGCCTGCTCTTTCTGCTGCTGGCCAACATCGGAGCCTGGTACAACCTGTTCAATCTGACGCCGGTGCTGGGATTCGACGGCGCGCAGGCCACCTATGCGCTCTCGCGGGTGCAGCGCATCCTGCTGACGGTGACGTGCCTGCTCTTTTTCGGGCTGACGGTCGCCGACGCGAATCCGTCGCGCGCGGGCACGCAGTGGGTCTTCCTGATTGTCGCGGCCGGGATGGGTTGGCGCTCGTTCACCAATGACGCCCCGGAAACGCCGCACACCCGCACCCTGGTGACGTTTCTGTCGCTTCTGCTGCTGATGGGCTTTCTGCTGTACCTCACGCCCGTGCCGGCGATGCGATAGCCACGTCAGGCTCGTGCCCAACGGGGAATCAGCGGAGTCAACACGGCGCTCAACCGTTGGTTTAGGTTTTCTCCTGGGCCGATCCGCTTAGGCTTCGGAAACCTTTCGTATGGCGCCAACGTGCCACGCAGCCCGCCACCGCAAAGGCGTCCTGAACCGCCGCGCTTGTGGTGTAATGTGCTGAAGACCGAGTCCAAGGAGCACCCCCTCGCATGCCGAACATGAGTCTGCCGCCCGAAGAGCGCACCCTTACTCCCGAGCAGGTAGAGCGCCTGGATCGTCGGCGCCGGCGCGGCCAGCTGCTGATCGTGCTTGGTTTCCAGTTCACCATTGTCGCCACCCTGATGACGCTGTGGACAGGTCAGGATCTGACCTACTCGCCAGGCTGGGCACACCCGATGTTCTATTGGAATGCCGTGACCGCCCTGATGGCGTTGATCTGTTTCGGCACGGGGCTGACTCTTCGCCGCGGACTGAACGAGTTTTTCAGCTACTAGGGTTGAAGTTTTCCCGGCGTCGCATTTACGCGCCAAATGCGCTGTTTGGCGTCCGAGTCGCTCGTTCGCCCGTCTAACTTCTATATCTGTGATCTCTGACTCCTATCGACCGCGGAGACGGGTCAACGCTGACCCGCACCGCCGCACACACACCTCGACCCTTCGCTGGCTCGCGGCGCTGTGCGTGGTGCTGTTTGGCCTGATGAGTACTGCCGAGGCGGCGCACCTGCACCGGCTCGCACCGAAGGCAACCGGTGCCCATCTGCAGTCGCCCGAGGGCTCCGCCCCAAGCCTTGGCGGCGAAGAGCAATGTTCGTTGTGCATCGCGATGCACGGCGTGCTGCCCGCCTCGATGCACATCGCCACCACGCCGGCGGTGCCGCTCGTGGCGGCCGTCTCCTTTGCACAGGCGCGCCCGGCCGCCGTTCCATGGCACTACCCACGTTTCAGCCGACCGCCCCCTGCGCTGGTCTAGGTTGCCGAATCGTATGCGTTTCGTGTAAGTCGCGCGCATACCTGAGTGGATTGTATGAGCCAGGTCCAACCCCCTTTCCGGGTGAGGCCAACCGATGGAGCGCCCCCGCTGTTCCGTCGTTTGCACAGGAGTCTTCCATGAACCGCCATCGCCTGCCACAGGGCTTCCGATTGGGCTTTGCCGTTCTTCTCGGCGCTGCCGCGTCCGCGTCCGTAGTGCCGCTCGCCCCGGCCGCCTGGGCACAATCCAGCACGGGCAGCATCACCGGTACGGTCACCGACGCCACGGGCGCCGCCATCCCCAACGCCAACCTGCAGCTCAGCAATGCAGGCGGGGTCAATCGAAGCGCTGTGTCCGACGCCGCGGGTCAGTTTCGTTTTACCAATATCCCGCCCGACCCATACCGTCTGACCGTGACCAGCAGCGGCTTCCAGGCCGGGAGCCAGGCCGTGAATGTGAGCTCGGCTGTCCCCATCGTGCTGACGGTGCAATTGACGGTGGCTGCCTCCAACACCGTGGTCAATGTGGAGGCGCCGCCTGACCTGCTGGAGACCGATCCCACCTTCCACACCGATGTGGACCGCTCCACGATCGCTCATCTGCCCGTCGAAGGCTCCTCGGAGCTGAGCTCCATCGTGACGCTGACCTCGCCGGGCATTTCAGCCGACTCCAACGGCCTGATGCACGGCCTTGGCGACCATGCCGAAAACACCTTCTCTGTCGACGGGGAGCAAAACTCGAACCAGCAGAGCAAGGTGTTCTCCAACCAGCTGCCCGCGGGTGCGGTGCAGTCGCTGGAGGTCATCGCCGGTGCGCCCCCGGCCGAGTATGGCGATAAGACCTCCCTGGTCATCAACGTCACTACGCGCTCGGGCCAGGGGGTGATGAAGCCCACCGGCAGTATCACCGCCAGCTACGGCAGCTTTGGGGCCAGCAACCTGTCGGCTGACCTGGCCTATGGCGGCAAGAACTGGGGCAACTTCATCACCGCGACGGGTATGGAAAGCGGCCGCTTTCTGGATGCGCCGGAGTTCGCCGTGATGCATGACAAGGGCAATGAGGAGAACTTCTTTGACCGCGTCGACTACGAGATGAGTCCCGTGAGTTCGTTGAGGACCAACGTGCAGTACACGCGCTCACTGTTTCAAACGCCGAACACCTATGACACCCAGTACAACTTCACCCATTTGTACGGCCTGACCACGGGCCCTACGGATCAGCGATCGAAGATCCAGACCATTGATGTCGCGCCCACCTACACGCGCACGCTGAGTCCATCCTCGGTCTTCACCTTTGGCGCGTTCCTGCGCCGCGACGGCTACAACTACATCCCCAGCGCGGATCCGCTGAATGATTACGGGCCCATCCAGTCGGAGTCGGTACAGCAGTTTCGCTCCCTCACCGATACCGGCGCACACACGGATGTTTCCTACGTCCATGGGGTCAACAGCATTAAACTCGGCGCCAGCTACACGCAGACCTTTCTCCGCGAGAATCTGCAGCTGGGCGTGGTGGACCCGAACCTGAACGTGCCGGGCAGCCCGACCTACAACGCCGTGCTGGCACCGTACGATCTCACGCGCGGTGGCTCGCTGTATGCCTGGCACGGGCAGACGGATGTGAAGCAGCTTGCGCTTTATGGTGAAGACACGATCACCGCGGGGAACTGGCTGATCAACGCGGGTATCCGTGGCGACCTCTACAACGGCCTCAGCATTCAACGGCAGGGCGAGCCGCGTGTCGGCGTCTCGTACAGCGTAAAGAAAACCGCGACGGTGCTACGCGCCTCCTATGCCCGCACGCAGGAGACGCCGTTCAACGAGAACCTTGTGCTCTCATCCACGGGCTGCAACTACCCCGTGCTGAATGCCATCTTCTCCACGGTGGGGCCGTGCCTGCCGGCTCCGTTCAACCCTGGCTTTCGCAACGAGTTCCACGCGGGACTGCAGCAGGGGATCGGCAAACGCTTTGTGCTTTCAGGTGAGTACATCTGGAAGTACACGCACAACGCGTATGACTTCAGCGTGCTCGGCAACACGCCCATCACGTTTCCGATCGAGTGGCACAACGCCAAGATTCCGGGCTTCGCCGTTACCGGTTCGCTGGTGGAGACCAAGGGCCTGATCGTGGATGTGAGCCTGTCCTCGGTCGCGGCGCGTTTCTTCAATCCGCAGGTCGGTGGTGTGGGCGCGACGCCGGGCAACGGCACCACCTTTCCCTTCCGCATCGATCACGATGAGCGCTTCAATCAGACCACGCACCTTGAGTACAAGATGCCGTTCCGCAAGAGCCTCTACTACTCGTTCAACTGGCGGTTTGACTCGGGCCAGGTTGCCGGTTCGGTGCCTTGTTATAACGTCACGGATCCGAATAGCACCTGCGGTGCCACGTCGATCACCATCAACGGCCAGCCCGGGATTAATCTAAGCGGGCTGACCTACGATGAGCAGTTTCAGGCAGGACTGGCGTGCGCGGGCGTGAAAGCCACGCCGACCACCGGCTTCACGCAATGCCTGGCCTCGCAGCTGAACTCCGGCCTGGTCACCATTCCAGCAGCGGGCACGCAGAACGACGATCGCAACCCGCAACGCATTCAACAACGCAACCTGTTCGACATGGCGCTGGGCGACGACGACGTACTGCACTGGCGCGCAGACCGCTACAAGATTGGCGCACGACTTACAGCGATCAACGTGGCCGATAAGTACTCGCTGTATAACTTTCTATCGACGTTCTCGGGAACCCACTACGTCACGCCACGCACCGTGACGGGTGAGGTCAGCTTCCACTTCTAGGAACCATGGCCGGCTACGGCTTGACCAGCACCGAAGCGGGAACAAGCGGCGTGGCTGGCGCGCCGTCGAAGGTGACCGGGAATGCGGCCATGGTGCTTAACGTCTCCGGCGCGCCGGACAGAAACTGCCAGCAGGCCACATCCGGCTGCGTCAGCACGCACACGATCATCGCGTTCAACGCTTGACCCGTAGGCAGGACGAAGCTGCCCTTCAGCATCGTTGCCGGGTGTCCGCCAGTCTGGAAGCTGACGGGTTTGCCGAAGTCTGTCTTGGCGCCCGACGAGGTGAGGCCAGTCGCCTCGCCTTGCGTGAACTCGGGCAGTGAAGCGGCGTCGAACTTCTTCTTCAGGCAGCCCGCATCGGCGCGGATCAGCAGCACAAAGGCCACCTGGCCGTTGCCCAGGTTCGAGCGGGAGAACGGCAGCGTGATGCACTTCGACGCGAGCGCTGTGGCTGTCGGATCGTTGCTCAGGCTGGCCTGAAATGCCGGGCCAACAATGGCGCTCGCGTCGGTGTAGCTCGAAGGATAGCGATAGCTGAGGTGCAGGACATCGTTGCGGTAGGAGCTCAGGCCGTCTGCGGCCGCGGGGCTCGCCGCTGCGGGCACCTGCCGCGGAGCTTCTGCCGCTCCAGAGAAGGCGGAGGTGGTGCAGGGGAGACCGAACAGCAGCGACGCAGAGATAAGGATAGGGGACACGCGCATGGCCGCATGCTAGCACTTCGAAGCACCGGAAGGGCTCGCCGCTGTGCCCAGCCGCTATGCTGGGGAGATGGCCTTTTCCCTGCCTTCCCGTGCCCGTGTGCCCCTCGCCTTCGCGGCGGTGTACCTGTTCTGGGGCTCGACGTACACGGCCATTCATATTGCAGGCGAGCATCTGCCGCCGCCCGTGGTTTCGGCGACGCGTTCGATTGTCACCACGTTGCTGATCCTGCTGATCTCCCTGGGTCGTGGCAAGAGCCTGCGGGTGCCGAAGGGCGAGGGACCGAAGCTCGTGCTGGTGGGCCTGCTGTTTATGAGCGCCAACAACATGCTGCTGACCTGGGGCGAGACGATCCTGCCCTCCGGTCTGGCATCGCTGATCGTGTCGACCATGCCCATCATGGTGGCCATCATGGAGCGCTTTCTGCCCGGCGGCGAGTCGCTGAACCGGCGTGGATGGGCGGGCACACTGCTCGGGACCGCCGGCATTGTCGTGCTGCTGTGGCCGACACTGCATCACGGGAGCCTGCCTGGGGCGGACAACTCCCATGCACCGCTGGGTGCGTTGATTTGTCTGCTCGCGGCGCTCGCCTTTGGCATCGGCTCTGTGCTGTCGCGCCGCTTTCACTTTCGGGCGGACACGTTTATCGCTACAGGCTGGCAGATCGGTGCGGCCGGGATCTTCAACGCAAGCTTTGCGCTGGCAACCGGCGGCTTTCATCGTGCGGTGTGGACGTGGCGTGGTGCCGAGGCCGTGGTGTACCTGTCGGTCTTCGGCTCGCTGGTCGGCCTGGTGGCGTTCACCTACCTGCTGCAGAACGTGCCCGTGTCCAAGGTGGCGACCTACGCGTTTGTGAACCCAATGATCGCCGTGCTGCTTGGCGTGGTGGTGCTGGGCGAGCGGCTTGGACCCACCGAGCTGCTGGGGATGGGCATCATCGTGGCCGCGGTGGCGACGGTGGTGCTGAGCCGCGTGGGAGGGTCAGGCGCGAAGAAGGTTTTTGATCGAGAGATCATGGCGACCGCCGGAGACGCCGTGGAGTAGGCGCCTCAGAACGTGAAGCTTGTTCCCAGCAGGATGGTGCGGTTGGAAGCCGTGAGCGGGCTGTAGTCATTGGCCAGCGACAACGAATGGCCGAAGTACGGCGAACTGAGCACACCGACCGGCAGCCCCGGATTGTTGTGGTTGGTGAGGTTTTGCGCTTCGACCGAAAATTTCAGGTCCCATGGCCGCTCGACTTTGCCGTCCGGCGTGCCTCCCGCGGCTGCCACAGCATTGCCGTTCGGTCGTGGGCCAAGGTGGATATCGCGGCTGACCCGCAGATCGATCCACAGCAGACCCGGTGACGTGCCGAAGTTACGTGGGATGAGGCTCTGGCCTGCGATCGGGCTGGTATCGAAGTTGCCGAACGCGGTCCGCACCACGGAGGCGCGCGTCAGATCCGTGGCAAATGCGGGGCGGTCGTTGAAGATCGTGTCGCCGTTATTGTCGGCGCCGATCGTGATGTCGAACGGGGCGCCACTTTGCACGGCGAGGAACGGATCGAGCTCGACACCAAAGGGCAGGGTGCACATGAAACCGCCCCGAAAGCTCTGCTTGCGTTCTATGCCGATGCGACCGTAGTCGGCCCCGACGTTGTACTGGTTCGCGGGGAAGTTCTCGATGCCGTCCGTGTCATCCAGATCCTTTTCGACCGAATACAGACCGAAGCCGTTGATCCGCTTCGAGAACTGAAAGCTCGTGCGGACAAAGAATCGCTCGGTGTTGCCGTTCGCGTCCGCCGAGTACTGGTAGATGTTGCCCGCCCCGGGTTGGGGCCGCACACCACTCGCCGGATCGGCGGGGTTGTAGGTTCCCGGCAGCGGCGCGTTGATGTTGCGGGTGAGGTAGTTGTGCGCGTTGTGGACGTACTGCAACGTGCCCGACACCGTACCGCGCTGGCCCAGATTGCGATCCATGGCGAACGTCGCGGTCTGCAGGTACGACGTGCGCAGATCCGGGTTGACGCGATAGATCGTCGGCTCACTTGTCGCCAGGCTCGCGGGCGGCGGGATCACCGGAAAAAAGTCCGGGTTCTGCACGAAGAAGGCGGTCTGCGTCACGCCATTCTGACGAACGCTGCGCAGCAGATCGATGGCTGGAAAGCGGTCGTAGAAGATGCCGTAACCGCCACGAACGGTGAAGAGTGGCGTTGGGCTCTTGCCGTGGTGGACGGCATAGCGCAGGGCCAAGCGTGGCGCCGGATTGAAGTGGTCCGGGATCGCTGACTGGCTCTCCAGCCGCAGACCGTAGCTGAGCCGCAGATTCTTGGTGATGCGCCAGTCATCCTCCGCAAAGACGCCGACGTCCGCGGTGTAGAGCAGCGCACTCGGTTGGCCCGCCGTGAGATTGAACTGCGACGCGCCCCCGCCATCTGCACGGATCTGTGCTGGGGTCAGCCCCGCGGCCAGGCCCGCCTGCGTAACCTGGTATGCCGTGATTGTGTCAAAGGTGTAGGCGCCGTTGAAGTTCGCGCTGGAGCTGTTCGCGTCGCGTAGTTCGCGGAAGCGGAAGCCGGTTCGCACGGCGTGGGTGCCATGGTCGAACTCCAGCAGATCCTGCAGCTCATAGCGATCCTGGTCGTCCTGCAGCGACTGCGTCAGGCTGCCGCCACCCACGAACGCGCCCTGCACCAGCAACGCCGGGTCAGTGCTGTTCGGGTTCTGACTCAGACGCGTGCGCAGGTATTGAAAACGGGCCTCGTTGACGGCGTGCGGGCCGAGCACCTGTGTGTCCGCCATCTGCAGGGTGTTCGTAAGGACGTTCGAGGTGAACGCGGCCGAAGGCAGCACCAGCGGGTTGATGCCGCTGTTCGTGACATGCGTGCGGCTCCACTCATCGCGCAAATACGCGAAGTTATTGGGCCCGAACTGCCGGTCGACGCGCAGGGCATAGATGTCCGTGCGTTGCGGCGCGGGCAGGGCCTCGGACAGGGCTGCCGGCGCAAAGTCCGGATCCAGCACCACCGCGTTCACCACGGCGTTGTTGGCGAGGATCCCAATGTTTTCCGACGCAAAGAACGAGGTCCGTTTGCCCAGCGGTCCGTTCACGTTGGAGTCCGACTGGAACTGGTAGTACGGCGGCTGCACACCCGTATACGGGTTGGAGGCGTTGAAGGGCTGATCGGTGCCGGTGAGATCGAACTCGCCGTGCAGTTTGTCCGCACCGGGCTTGGTGGCGACCTCGATCCGGCTGAAGCCGAAGTTGTCGTAGTAGGCCGAGTAGGAGTTGCTGTTGATGCGGATGGAGCGAATGGACGACTTGGGCGGCAGGTGCCCGCCCGAGAAGCCGTCGACAAGAATCTGCGGCGTACCAAAGCCGCCGGTCAGCGCATTCAACTGTTGCAGCAGGGTGGCATTGTCGTTCGAAAGCTGGTTGAGGGTGGTGCCCTCAAATGTCAACGCATCGCCGGCGCTGTCTGCGGTGTTCGCGCCCGAGACCTCGACCTGCTCCGGCTGCCCGGCGACGGTCAAGCGAATATCAATGACCGCTGAATGCCCGGTGCGCAGCGTAAGCGGCTTGCTTTCGTACAGGGCAAAGCCCGGGGATTCCGCGCGCAGGGTGTAGGTGCCCGGCCCGGCGGCGAACGAGAAGCGGCCAAGACTGTCGGTATGCCCGTCCAGGGGAGTTCCTTCGCCTTGGACCTGTTCGCCCTGAACTTGTCCGCCTTGGACTTGTTTGCCTTGGATTTGGAGGTGCAGCGCGGCGCGCGGCAGCATCGCTCCTGTGGCGTCGGCGACGGTGCCCGAAAGCACAGCCCTGCCGGACTCGGTGGCCTGTGCCCCCAAGAGCGGCGGAGCCAGCGTGGCTGCGCAAATACCTGACCCGCAGAGCATGGCCCAAAAACGGAAACGTTGCCCAAACCAAAGCAGAAAGGCCCCCAGCAAGCAGCGACCAAAGTGTTCTATTAGTAACAGTAGACTCGCACGAAAGCACGCTCTGCGTACCGAGCAGAAGGGAAAATCCAGGATGCAAAACGCTGGTGCCCGCCAAACGATTCATTTCGCGATAGCGGATTCCCCCCTGGACCGCATGCTGGTTGCGCGCTCGGCGGCTGGACTGTGCGCGGCGGCGTTTGGCGACCGCGATGCGGACCTCCTGGCGGAGCTCCACGGGCGCTTCCCGGGGGCGGTCCTGCGCCGCGCCGACGACGAAATGCGCGCGGAGGCCACCTATCTGCTCGAGCAGCTGCAGCCGGTTTGGCCAGCGTCGCCGCAGCGGGCCGAACTGGCCATCGACGTCGCCGGAACCGCGTTTCAGAAGACTGTCTGGGCGGCGGCGCAGCAGATTCCGCGCGGCGGCACGATGGAGTACGGGGAGCTTGCGGTCCGCCTCGGCATGCCGATGGCGCAACGAGCCGTGGGGGCGGCGATCGGCAGCAATCCACTGGCCGTGCTGATCCCGTGCCATCGGCTGGTGGCCCGCGGCGGTGGCCTGCACAGGTTCCGGTGGGGGCTGGAGCGCAAACAGCGGCTGCTGAACATCGAACGGCTTCAGATGGGGTTAGAGCCTGTGAGCGCGGCCCAAACCCAGGGCGCGTTCCGGTTCTCTGAGCCTGAACCCGACTAGAATCCGACTAGAATTGAGGTCGAAGCCTGCCGCACGCACACCGCAGACCTCCCCATGCCGATGAAACTTCGTCCTGTTTTTCTCGTCTTGCTGTTGTTATTTGGCTTCTACTACCTGACCTCGCACCTGTTCCCGACCGGAGCGCTGGCGGGCCTCATGCGCCCGGCGGATGCAAGCGCCGTCACGGACCAGGTGCACGGTCCGTTGGGCGACTTCGGCCTGACGGTCGCCTCGGCCGCGCCCGCGTATGACTCGGAAGAGCAGCAGAACATCGCGGTGTACAAGCGCGGCATCAACAGCGTCGTAAACATCACGTCGACGCAGGTGGCGTACGACTTCTTCTATCGCGCTGTGCCGCAGCAGGGGCAGGGCTCCGGGTTCATTCTGGACAAGCAGGGCCACATCCTGACCAACAATCACGTCATCGAAGGCGCACAGACCGTCGAGGTCACGCTGGCCGACAAGCACCGCTTCAAGGCGACCGTCCTGTTCGCGGACAAGAACCACGATCTGGCGCTGCTGCAGATTCAGGGCTCGCCCAATATGCAGCCCGCGACGCTGGCCGAGTCCTCAGCGCTGGCGGTCGGGCAGCAGGTCTACGCCATCGGCAATCCGTTCGGCTTTTCGGGCACGATGACGCGCGGCATCATCTCCGCGATCCGCTCGATCCAGATGCCCTCCGGCAACAAGATCGAGGACGCAATCCAGACCGATGCCTCGGTGAACCCGGGCAACTCGGGTGGACCACTGCTGAATTCGCATGGCGAGGTCATCGGCATCACGACCCTGATCGCGTCGAACCCCAACGGCGGCGCGGATCAATCCGCCGGCATCGGCTTCGCGATTCCGATCTCAACGGCAAAGGCGGTGCTGAGCGATTTCGAGCATTATGGGCGCATCCGCCGGCCCTCGCTCGACGTGGTGACCCTGCCAATTGCGCCCGACATTGCGGAGCAGATCGGCTTGCCTGCTGACTACGGTGTATTGATTCAGCGCGTACTGCCCGGTGGGGCGGCCGAGCGTGCGGGCCTGCATGGCGGCACGGAGCGAGCGTACATGGGCAACCAGCCCGTGTTTCTGGGCGGCGATCTGATCGTCGGCGTGGATGGCCAGGAGGTCACCACGGCGCAGGATCTCGCCGGCGCTGTCAATGCGCATCGCGCGGGCGACACGTTGACGCTAACGATCTACCGTGGGCAGCGCCGCATGAATGTGACGGTCACGCTTTCTGACGCGAAGCAGATGGCGAACGGGCAGTCGGCCTAGGCGGCCTCGCCCCAGCTGCCAAGTAGGATGGAACGTGTGGCAGCGCGGCTGATTCTGGGCATCGAGAGCTCGTGCGATGAAACTTCGGCGGCGGTTGTTGCGGAGGGCCGCACGGTGCTGTCGAACGTGGTGGCGTCGCAGCTGGTGCACGCAAACTACGGTGGCGTTGTGCCGGAGCTGGCCAGCCGGGAACACCTGCGCAACATCGTCCCCGTGGTGCGCGAGGCCATGCAGGTTGCCGGTGTTAGAAGCTATGCCGAGCTGAGCGCGGTGGCGGTCACCGCAGGTCCGGGGCTAGCGGGCGCGCTGCTGGTCGGCATCAGCTTTGCCAAGGCGCTGGCGTTCGGTGCCGGGCTGCCGCTGATCGCCGTCAATCATCTTGAAGGCCATATCCAGGCCGTGTTGCTGGAAGCGGAACAGCACTTTGCGGAGGTTTCGCCCCTGCTGGCCGCCGTGGTGTCGGGCGGGCACTCGCACCTGTACCTTGCTTCAAGGAACGAAGACGGTCTTTGGGCGTACCGCAACGTAGGCCGCACGGTCGATGATGCAGCCGGCGAGGCCTTTGACAAGGTCGCCAAGCTGCTCGGGCTGCCGTACCCGGGTGGACCGTGGATGGAGGCCCTCGCCGCGCATGGTGATCGGACCGCGGTGCCGTTTCGCTTCCATCCGATCAAGCCCGTGGGCTCCGGTCGGCTTTCGCCCGAGCCTCATGCGCTCGAAACCGAGCGGCGGTTCGACCTATCGTTCAGCGGCATTAAAACTGCAGTCCGCCGCTATGTTGAATTGCATGGCATGCGAGGGGCGATCGCTCAGCGGGAAGCCGATGTGCGGGCAGCCCACCTGCTCACAGCGAAAGCAAGTGACCCTGCCGCACTTGCAGAGTGTCTGCGATTCTTGGACCGTCAGACATTGGATCTCATTGCGAGCTTCCACAGTGCCGTGATCGCGAACCTGGTGGGAACCACCTTCAAAGCGGCTGAACACTACGGCGTCAAGGGAGTGCTTGTGAGCGGGGGCGTTTCTGCGAATCAGGTCTTGCGCCATCGTATGACGGCCCTAGCCGGATGGAAGAAAATTTCAGTCGCTTTCCCTCGTGTGAGCCTTTCCACCGACAATGCGGCCATGATCGCGGCCGCAGCCTGGCCGAAGCTGCTGAACGGTCGCTTTGCCGACAGCACCCTCGAGGCGGCGCCCGGCCTGCGGCTCGGCTAGGGGCCCGCGGGTCGCACGTTTGTCTCCGCTAGAATCAAGGGTGACTCATACCGGGAAGGCAGCCGGGCAGGGCAACGACGCCACGCCATAGGCAACGATCACAACAACACGCGTGGCTCCTCAAAACTCTCAGGCTTTCGAACTCTTCAACACGCTTTCAGGCACGATCGAACCGCTGTACGCCGCCGATGCTGCCACGTTGCGCTTCTACTGCTGCGGGCCGACGGTGTATGACTACGGCCACATCGGCAACTTCCGTACCTTTCTGCACGTGGACGCCCTGCGCCGGGCCGCGCGGCTGTTCGGCATGAATCTGCGCCACGTGATGAACATCACCGACGTGGATGACAAGATCATCCGCAACGCCGCCGCGGCGGGCTTGCCTATCGCCGAGTACAGCGCGAAGTACGAGAAGGCCTTCTTCGAGGACATGGACGCGCTCGGTGTGGAGCGCCCTGAGGTCATCGCGCGCGCGACCGAAAACATCGACGGCATGGTGGCCCTGATCGAGCGGCTGGCGGCCGAGGACATCGCCTACAAAGCCGAGGATGGCAGCTGGTACTTCCGCCTTGCAAAGGACCCGGACTACGGCAAGCTCTCGAAGAAGGATCTCGAAGGCATCGAGGACGGCGCGCGCATCGCCGCCGATGAGTACGAGAAGGATGCCGTGCGCGATTTCGCGCTGTGGAAGTCCACCAAACCCGGTGAAACCGGCTGGGAGACGCCGCTGGGCACGGGCCGGCCCGGCTGGCACATCGAGTGCTCAGCCATGGCGATGCGCTACCTGGGCGACAGCTTCGACCTCCATGCCGGTGGCGAGGACCTGATGTTTCCGCACCACGAAAACGAGATCGCCCAGAGCGAATGCGCCTCCGGCGTGACGTTCGCGCGGCACTGGTTCCATGTGCGTTTTCTGCTGGTCGAAGGCCGGAAGATGTCCAAGTCGGACGGCAACTTCTACACCCTGCGCGACCTGCTGCTGAAGGGCTACAAGGCCTCGGCGATCCGCTTTCTGCTGCTCAGCGTGCCGTACCGTCATCAGCTCAACTTCACCTTCGATGGCTTGCGCGAATCGACCAGCGCCGTGGAGCGGCTCCGCACCTTTGCGCAGCGCATGCGCGACGGCAAGTGGTCTGATGGTGTCTGCGATGCAGCGCTCACCGAAGCTATTGCCAAGGGCGACGGGGGCTTTACCGCAGCACTTGCGAACGACCTCAACACCGCCGAGGCGCGCGCCGCCATCTTTGAGGTCATTCGCGGCGTGAACACCGCTGCCGATCACGGCAAGCTGTGCAAGCGCGATGCGGAGAGCACGCTGGCCCTGCTCGGGCGCTTCGATTCCATCTTTGCGGTGATGGACGACCGCGATGCCGATCTGACGCGCGCCGCGCTCGCGTGGGCCGAGGCCGAAGGCCGCCTGGGCGAAGCCGCTCCGGACGTCGTCGCGAAATTCGCCAGCGCCGGTCCGACCGACGCGGCGATCGACGCGCTGGTTGGGGAACGTACGCTCGCCAAGCGCCAGCGCAACTTCGCCCGCGCCGATGCAATCCGCAACGACCTGCTCGCCCAAGGCATCGTGCTCGAGGACTCCAAGGACGGCGTGCGCTGGCGACGCAGCTAGGGGCCATCCAGCCGCAACGTCGCGGTTTCTTCACCCGCCGCGTGCGTCTTTCACCCGGCCGCGACACGTACACAGGGATACACCTGTAATTCAACGAAGAACCTGCTTAGATCGACTTACCTGCTCCTCGCGCGAGGCGCCGCTCTCTCCTCGCTGCACGAGCTTCTCCGCTCCCCGAACGTTCCACAAAAGGCTTGCACCATGCTGTCGACCTCTCGCGTCCTCACGCTTCCGCTGGCGTGTCTCTGCTTCTCTGCGCTCTGTCCGCCGGCCCAGGCGCAGGGGGGCAGCGCGCTCG
>CAXTFS010000016.1:0-19812 GCA_964243395.1 uncultured Acidobacteriaceae bacterium
ATCCAGAAGCGATCCGAGAAACCACTGGATCAGCTTCCAACTGGAAGGCAGCCCATCCAACCGTCTCGCCCTGAACGCAAAGGTGTTTGTGCGCACGGGCACGGCCAAGCAGATGGGTGAGGTGCTGAGCGGCGGCAGCTACCTGTCACAAAGCGATCTGCGGCAGCACTTTGGCCTGGGCACAGCGGCGCGTCTGGACGACGTGACGGTACAGTGGCCCGACGGCAAGCAACAGGTGTTTCACGACCTGCCGGCGGACCGGTTCTACCGCCTGAAAGAGGGCGGCGTTCCGGTTGCCCCGCCAGCCCTGTAGCCGGCTTCCCCTTAGTGCGTCAGCAGGCCTGCCCAGGCCTGAAACTCGGCTTCCGCCGGTGCATTCTCGACGTGGCTTGCGGTGTTCAGCAGCATCGTCGGCCTTCCTGGCACGGCATACGGGCGCCATGTAGGGAGTCCAGCGGCGTCTGGAGCGCGTCCGGCGATGAAGGCCACCCAGGCCGCGTGGATCGTCGCCGCGAGTTGCTCATCCCCCGGTGCCAGGTCGTTTTGCGGAAGCCGGTCCCACACAAAGCGGAGTTCATACGAGTGAAAGGCGAGCCCGGCCATGCGGCCGCTGGATGGCGAGGCGTCGAAACGATAGACAAACGCGGTGCCTCCCGCGCCGACGTGGGCGTCCGCGACCCGTAGCGAGGGGATCCAGTACTCTTCCGCCGTGAGGCTGCGAATGCGGCGCTGTTCCTCGCTCATCGCGGGATAAAGCTGTTTGTATTTATCTTCGACCGGCTGGAACTGCGCGAGCGTGAGATTGCCAAGATCCTTGGCTGCCGGATCAGCGGCTGGATGCGGGCCGATGAAGAGCGCACTTTCATCCAGGTTGGTGCCGAGCAGCAGCCGTTTGCCGCGCGCCGCTCCCCCACGGATGCCCTCCAGCGGAGCCTGCGGCAGCAGGGTGCCGTCCACCTCGCAACGCAGGGGGAAGTGCACCGGCCAATCGTGCGTGAAGCGTTGTTGTGCGGCGATGAGGTCGCGGGCAGGCGCTGTTTTCAGTGTGGCGAGGCTTTGCCCGGCGATTGCTGTCCACTGGGTGCTGAAGCCGCTGGCGACCTCCTGTGCCCGGGCTGCGGGCCAGACGCGTTCTGCGCCGCCGCTCTCCGAGATCACCTGCGCGAACAGCGGTCGGGCGGAGGGCACGCCCATGAGCATGTCGGCGAGCTTCGCGCCCGCGGACTCCCCACCTACGGTGACGCGGGCGGGATCACCGCCGAATGCCGCAATGTTGCCCTGCACCCAGGTCAGGGCCTGGATGATGTCGCGGAGAGCATTGTTGGCGCTGCCGGCGTACGCCGGGCCAAGCTGCTGTCTCACGTCAAGGAAGCCGAAGACGCCCAGGCGGTACGCGATCGTGACGCAGATCACGCCGGTGCGCGCAAAGGTGCTGCCATCCTGCAGCGCATCGAACGAGCGACCGCCCGTGAAGCCGCCCCCATGGATCCAGACAAAGACGGGATAGGTCCCGGGTGCCGACGGCGCCCAGACGTTCAGGTAGAGGCAATCTTCGCTCTGCGGCACCGCCGGCTCGTCCGGCTGCATCGCCGCGGAGGCGAAGTGGGTCGCGTCGCGAACGCCGGTCCAGGGCGCAGCGGCTACCGGTGCCCGGAAGCGCAGGGGACCCATCGGAGGCTGCGCGAAGGGGATGCCGCGAAAGAGGTTCACGCCGGCCGTCGCAATGCCACGCAGAGCGCCCAGCGGCGTCTGCACCACCGGAGACGTCTGGCTCGACTGACCGCGTGCAAGTCCGGTAGTTGCGGCGGTCATCAACGACTGAAGGAGAAAGGTTCGACGGTTCGGCAAGCGGTATCCTCAGCGCGCGGCAGCGGCGTCTCAGCATATAGTTTCTAGCGAACACTTTTCCAAATGCGCGAGCTTTCGTAGATTGCTGCCGTGCATTGAAAGATGGGCTCCTGTGATCTCGTTTTCGCCCCAGCTGTTACGAAGTTTCCTGTTTGCTTCCGCCGTACTGCCTTCGGTCGCTGTCGGCGCAATGCCGGCGCAGGGTGTGCCCCCGGCGAAGTCCGCATCGCCCTTTGGCGAGCATGTGATGGTCTTCACGCCGAGCATGCCCGCGGCAGCCATGCAGGCGCAGATTGACGCCGTATATGCCCAGCAGGAGCATAGCGAGTTCGGCCCCGGCCGCTTTGCGTTCCTGTTCGAGCCAGGGGAGTACAAGCTGGATGTGCCGGTAGGTTTCTACACGCAGGTGGCGGGTCTTGGCGCAAGTCCGGACGCGGTACACATCACGGGCAACGTGCATGCGGATGCCGCGCTCGGCCACAACAATGCCACCACTACGTTCTGGCGTGCGGCGGAAGGCTTCTCGGTTACACCGACCGACGGCACGCTGCAATGGGCGGTCTCGCAGGCCGTGTCGTTTCGACGCATGCACGTCCACGGCGACATGGTGCTGCACCAGCATCGCGGCTGGGCTAGCGGCGGCTGGATGTCCGACACGATCGTAGATGGAAATGTGGATTCCGGTTCACAACAGCAATGGATCTCACGCAACGTTGAATGGAAGAGCTGGACCGGCTCGAACTGGAACATGGTCTTTGTCGGCGCCCTGCACCCGCCTGCTGGCGATTGGCCGCACCCGCCGTACACGAAGGTGGAGTCCACGCCGATCATCCGCGAGAAGCCCTTTCTGCAGATCGATGCGGGCGGCGCGTACAGCGTGCGTGTGCCGGCACTGGTGCGCAACACGGCAGGCGTTACCTGGCACGGTGGATCGACCGCCGGACGATCTATGCCGTTGACGCACTTCTACATCGCGCATCCCGAGACCGATACCGCTGCCACCATCAACGCGGCCCTGGCGCGTGGCACCGATCTTCTGCTGACTCCGGGAACCTACGACCTCACTGAGCCGCTCCGCGTCACACGCAAGGACGCGATTGTTCTTGGGCTTGGTTTTGCCACGCTGCATCCCACGCGCGGCACGGCGGCAATGACCGTCGCGGATGTCGATGGCGTGACCGTCTCCGGCCTGCTGTTCGATGCGGGTGAGACGATCTCTCCGTCGCTGCTGCAGATCGGAGCAGAGGGCAGTCACGCCAGGCACGTAGCGGATCCCATCTCGCTGCACGACGTCTTCTTCCGCGTGGGCGGCGCCGCCGTCGGTAAGACGGTCGCGAACCTCGTGATCAACAGCAATGATGTCCTCGTCGATCACACCTGGATCTGGCGCGCAGATCACGGAGCGGGTGTCGGCTGGACCAGCAATCTGAGCCAGAATGGCCTGGTCGTGAATGGCAACGATGCCACGATCTACGGGCTGTTTGTCGAGCACCATCAGCAGTTCCAGGTGTTGTGGAATGGGGAGCGCGGCCGCACCTACTTCTACCAGTCGGAGATCCCCTACGATCCGCCGAACCAAGCCGTCTGGAAGAGTGCGCCGGACGTGAACGGCTGGGCCTCGTACAAGGTCGACGACCGCGTGCACACGCACGAAGCCTGGGGTTTGGGGGTGTACAGCGTTTTCACCTACCCGCAGGTGGAACTCACGCGCGCCATCGAGACGCCGGTTACTCCCGCGGTGCGCTTCCACCACATGACCACCGTGGCGCTCGAGACCAAGGGAGGGATCGAAAGGGTGATCGACGACACAGGCGCGCCCGCTCGCACCGCGCCGCCGCGCAATACGCCCACCGTCAACGACTTTCCGGTCGGGGTAGCGCCGAGCGCCTCCCAGCCGAAAACCCAATAGAGCGCCTGGAACCGATGGGAGTGGACACAGGCGCGGACTTAATCTTTGTCTCCATCGCGTCGTACCGCGATTCGCAACTGGTGCCCACGATCGACGATTGCCTGCGCAAGGCGACCGACCCATCCCGTCTGCGCTTCGGGATCTGCTGGCAGCATGGCGCCGAGACCCTGCCGGAGACCTACTGGCAGGACGGACGCATTCGCATCCTGGATGTTCCGTGGACCGAGAGCCACGGGGCCTGCTGGGCGCGGGCGGAGGTGATGAAGCTGTGGGCGGGTGAGGCCTGGTTTTTGCAGGTGGACTCCCACTGCCGCTTCAAGCCTGAGTGGGACCGGACGCTAATCGAAAGCGCACGCAGTCTGGCCAGCCGAAAGGTCGTCCTGAGCACGTACGCGAACGCGTTCACCCCGGGCGAGCATGAAATCCTTGAAGGCGCGCCGCTGCAGATGGGCTTTTCCGGCTTTACGCCGGAGGGCATCCCGCACATGAAGCCCATGGGGATCCCTGACTGGCAGACACTGCGAGCGCCTCGCCGTGCGCGCTTTCTCTCCGCTGGTTTCCTGTTTGCGCCCGGCAGTTTTGTCGAGGATGTTGCCTATGATCCGGGCCTGTATTTTCTGGGCGAGGAAACGGCCATGACAGTGCGCGCGTTTACGAGCGGCTACGATCTGTTTCATCCGCACGAGGCGATCGTTTGGCATGACTACGGCCGCATCGGTGGGATCAAGCACTGGGAAGACCATACGGAAGAGCGCAAACCGAATGCTGACTGGGGTCGCCACGACCTGCAGAGCAAGGCTCGGGTGAACGCGCTACTGGCAGGGCAGAACCTCGGGGCCTTCGGGCTCGGTGCAGTGCGTACCCTGGCGGAATACGAAGCGTTTGCGGGCATCTCGTTCAGCCTGCGCAAGGTGCAGGAGTACACGATGCGTTCCGAAGAGCCGCCCAATCCGCCGATGGACACCGACTGGGCCGATGGGATCTATACCTGGATGGTGCGCATCGCCGTGCCTGCTGCCGCGCTGGTGCCGGAGGCGACTGGGGATGCGTCGCTCTGGTACATCGGCGTGCACGATGAGCTTGGCAATGAGATCTTTCGACATGATCTGCAGCCTGCCGAGATCGCGGCGCTGCCACTGCACGAGCGTGAGATGGTATTGGTCTGCGAGTTGCAGTCGGGGAGCATTCCCGCGTCCTGGACGGTCTGGCCGGTGAGCCGCTCGAAGGGATGGCTGCCCAAGGTACAGGGACGATTCCTGCCGAACGAGTACACGGTCGTGCTGGACGATGACGCCGTGACCGCAAGCCAAGGACTGTGAGAGCCTGGCTCTCTGGAAGGCGTTGGGAGCAAAGAAAACGTCCCACCGCTGGTGGGACGTTTTTTGCAGCTGCAGTCCTGTTCTAGCTGAACAGACCGTTAAGGCCATTCGGAAAGAAGACACCCTGGTACTTGACGCCGGTTGCCGGCGTGGTGGTGGTTCCCGTGACAATCCGGAGGACCTCAGTCGTTGTACGCGCGTAGGTCTTGGAGTAGTTGGGGGAACCGGTCTGTGCATCGACGATGGTTGCCGCGGCTGCGGTCGTCACTGTCGAGGGTTGGGTGCTGGTGGCCTGGAAACCGACACCGATGTCATCGATGGCGGGCAATGAGCCGTCCAGCATGTTGCGGAAGTTGGCGATGCCCTGGCTGGCAGCCTGCGGTCCGGTCTTACCGAGCGGATCGACTGCAAAGATAGCCGTACGCACGATGCCTGCGTGGTACGCCTCCACTGCCAAAATACCGGCTGCTGCTGCGAGATACGCGGGCGTGGTGATCAGCGGAGCTGCGCCGCTATATGCCGTGACACCAACGTCCTCGAAGATGAACGAGCCGATGAGGAAGTACACGTCGTTCGCGAACGGATCGAAGCTCGGCAGGTTTAGTGCCAGCTTTGCCAGCGCATTGAAGCTGTTGTACAGGTCGATGTTGGGCATGGCGACAGCGTTGGTCGTCAGAGCCGAGCGCAGGAACTTAACGTGATTGCGCTCCTCCGCTGCCGTCTCCGTTGCATAGGCCTGAATGGCGGCAGTCGACCATGGCACCAGGCAGCTTCCTGGCCCACCGGGCTTGGTGGTGACGGTCCCTGTGCCGGTGGTAGCGGTGCCAGCACCGATGCCAACGCCTTGGGCGTCAATGGTGGTGCCAGTGGTAGCAAGGGTGTAGTACTGCGCTTCGAGGTACTCCAGGTTCAGGGCGAAGTTGAGGATGTCGCTGTCCGTGTAGGCCGGGGTGGTGGCTGTCTGCGCCTCGGCTACCTTGACGCCCGCAAAGGCGAGCGTAGCCAGGGAAGCAGCCCCGAGGGTCAGCATCTTTCGGCGGTTGCTGACGATGATTTCGTCTAGTTGCTGTGTTTCCAAACTTGCCATGGGTCTCCGTCCTTAGCTTGCGGTTACGCTGATGTTGCCGTTGAGGCCGCTGGGGAAGAATCCGCCACCCTTTACACCGGCACCCGGGGCCGTCGCGTAGACGATGTGCAGAACCTCATCCGTAGAGCGCGCGAAGCCGATTGAGTTCGTTGTATCGGCAGCGACGATGCTGCTCGCCGGGGCGTACATCTTCGGATTGAAACCAGTTGCCGCGTAGGGAGGCAGCGGTGTAATCGCTGTTTCCATACCACCGCCCACGGAAGCGCGCAGCGCACTGATCTTGTTCGCGTAACCGATGTAGGTGTTGTTCGGGGTGGTGTCGCCGTTGACCACGGTTGCGTTCTGTACGGAATCCAGGATGAGGAGCGTACGGATTTCGGCCGCGTGGTAGGCCTCAACTGCCAGGATGGACGCCGCATACCCGAGCAGGGTCTTACTGGTCAGCAAACCCGCTGCGCCCGCGTACGCCGTGACGCCAACATCCTCGAAGACAAAGGCGCCAACAAGGAAAGACTCGTAGCTGGCAAAGGGGTTGAAGGCCGGACCGATCCCCGCGAGGCTCGCCGCACCGTTGAAGCTGTTCAGAAGATCGATCGCCGGACGGCTGACCGGAGTCGCCCCGGCGCCCGTGATGCCGGCACGCAGGAAGCGGACGTGATCCAGTTCGTTCTGCGCGATCTCGTAGAGATAGGCTGCCTGGGACGCGGTGAGGTTCGGGATCAGCGTAGTAGCGGGGACTGTGACGGTGGTGGTGGCGTTGCCGGTGTCGGCTGCCGTGAGACCACTACCCGTGGCGGCACGAAGATAGAACTCGGCTTCCAGATATTCGAGGTTGAGGGCGAAGTTCAGGTAATCAACATCGGTGAGCGCGGCCGCCGTGGGCGTTGGCGTGGCGGTAGGTGTCGGAGTCGGTGTCACTGTGGGCGTCGAGCTGCCCCCACCACATCCGGCAACCACTGTAACCGCTGCAGCGGATCCCGCACTGGCGAGAAAGCTTCGGCGCGAAAGTGCCTTGCCGACAAGTTCTTCTAGTCGTTCATTCACGTGTTTGTCTCCTGCAAAATAACTCGCCAGCGGATCATGGCTAGGGAGCCTGGCATGAAGTGTACGACTGCACACCCATTGCCGGATTCATCAGCGATGGAGTATTTTCCTCGGAAGTTGGTTTGCTAACCCGTTGTGCAACTTCAGTGGTACGTCGCTTCCAAACGCGCCAAATTAGCTGTTCTGCGCCCACATTTCGAAGCCGCGCATTGATGGGAGCACGATCGCCGTCGACATGGATCCGTTAAGGACATCAACCCGCCCCTCTGCCCTCTCCGCCGGGCTGACAGCTGGCGGAACACAGCTGGCAGAGGACTGGAGCCCCGGGCCGCAGCCCACTCGCCTGGTGACGTGGAAGAAGGTACAGGGACCAAGCTGCCCCACGGCTGCTGTACTCGGGCTGGTCAACGCCCGAAGTGAGTCTCGTTCTTCTCCGCATGTCGCTCCATCGCAAGCGCGATCAGGCGATCGATGAGTTCACTGTAGCCGACGCCGCTGGCTGCCCACAGCTTGGGGTACATGCTGATGGAGGTGAAGCCGGGCATGGTGTTGATCTCGTTCAGCACGATCTCACTGGGCGCACCGTTCAGGCCCGGTGCCATGAGGAAGTCGACGCGCGCGAGACCGGCGCAGTCACAGGCGCGAAAGGCGGCCAGGGCCATCGTCTGAATGCGCTCCTTGTCCTCTTCGCTGAGCTCGGCGGGGATGATGCAGACGCTCTCATCCGGGCCGTCGAGCTCGTACTTGGCCTCGTAGTCGTAGAACTCCTTGGCCGGTACGATCTCCCCGATCACGCTGGCCTCCGGAGCATCGTTGCCAAGCACGGCGATCTCCAGCTCGCGAGGCTTCACGCCCGGACCGCCCACGCCCTGCTCGATGACAATCTTGCGGTCGAAGCCAGCAGCGAGTTTGATAGCCGGGCCAAGCCCGCTCGCGTCGTGCACCTTGCTGATGCCGACGGAGGAGCCGAGGTTCGCGGGCTTCACGAACAGCGGATAGCGGAGCTTCGCTTCGACACGGGCGGTTGCCGCGGTGGGATCGCTGCGCCACTCGGAGCGCAGCAGGGTGACATGCGGCGTGATCGGCAGGCCGTCGGCCAGGAACAGCCGCTTCATGGCGTCCTTGTCCATGCCGGCGGCGGAGCCCAGCACGCCCGACCCAACATAGGCGATGTCGGCGAGCTCGAAGAGGCCCTGGATGGTGCCGTCCTCGCCGAAGGTGCCGTGCAGTACGGGAAAGACCACATCGATCGGCGCGCCGGACGCAGGATCGGCGGCGCTGGAGGCGAGCGTCAGCCCGGAGCCGGCGTTGTAGTCCGGGTGCGCGCTGAGCTCCTGCGAGGAGTGCCCGTCCAGCAGCGCGAGCGAGTCCTCAGCCGGCAGCCAGCGACCTTCCCGGGTGATGCCGAGCTCGACAACGGTGTACCTGGAGCGGTCGATCGCTTTGACGATGGAGCGCGCCGAACGCAGCGAGATGTCATGCTCGCCGCTCTTGCCACCGAACAGGATACCGACGCGCAATTTGGAATGATTCGACTGCTTTACGTGATGCGGATGCGTTGCCATGGGAGCCCTTCGTGAGAGCCCTTAGTGTGCGACAGGTGGCCGGTCGTATGTGTGCCCTGGCCGCACGGGGAACCTCGGACGGTACATGGTCCGGGTCCCTCATCGCCTAGCCGCGCAGCGCGGCGTCGATCGCCTCCACCAGCGTGGCCTCATCGGAGGCTCCATCGTGGCGCTTGCCATTGATGTAAAAGGTCGGTGTGCCTTCGACGCCACTCGCCTCGCCGCTCCCCAGTTCGGCCTTCACGTGCTTGGCGTACGTGCCGCTGTCGAGTGCCGCATCCAACTCCTTGCCGTCGAGGCCTAGCTTCTTCGCGAGGCCGCCGAACAACTTCGTGCCCAGCTCATCCTGGTGCTGGTACAGGGCGTCATGCATCTCCCAGAATTTGCCGTGCGCGGCGGCAAACTCGGCGACCTCGGCAGCGGGTTCTGCAAAGGGGTGCTGCTCCAGCGGAAAGTTGCGGAAGACAAACCGCAGGCGTTTCCCGAAGTGCTTCTGCACGCCCTTCACAACCTTGTAGGCACCCGCGCACGAGGGGCACTGGTAATCGCCGTACTCGACCAGCGTGCATGGGGCGTCCGCGTTCCCTTGCGCATGATCCTTTGGTCCTACCGGTACCGTAAGCTTCGCCATTGAGGACTCCTCGTGTGCCCTCACCTACCAGCCGAGGCGACACAGTGGTTGGATGCGCGCCTTTGCCGGAGGTGCTTTGGGCACCATCGGAGGACGCACGTTAGTGGCCCAGGTGCTGGTGCATTTCCTCGAGTGAATAGCCCTTGGTCTCCGGGTAGATGAACAGCACCACGAAGAATCCTACGAGCGTCATGGCGGAGAAGAACACGAACGGCGCTGCCTTGGACGAGCGCGCAAGGATGGGAAATGTCTGCGCGATGAGGGCGTTCATAATCCAGTGCGACGAACTGCCCAGGCTCTGACCCTTGGAGCGCACATTGGTCGGAAAGACCTCGCTCAGGTACACCCAAATCACCGATCCCTGCGACAGCGCGAAGAAGATGATGAACACGATCAGCAGCGGCAGCAGCAGTGCGAGATGGGTGTGCAGGCCGAAGATCACAGCCACGCCGGCAAGGCAGGTTGCGCAGCCGGCCGCACCGATCAGCAACAGCGTCTTGCGGCCCAGCTTGTCAATGATGGAGATGCCAAACAACGTCGCCAGCAGGTTGGCCGCGCCAATCGCCACGGCCTGGCTGTTAGCGGAAACGTTGCTGTAGCCCGCGCTCGCGAAGATGTCGTTGAGGTAGTACAGGATGGCGTTGATGCCGGTGAGCTGATTGAACAAGCCGATTGTGATTGCAAGAAAGATAGGAAACGCATAGCGCCGCGAGAAGAGGCTGGTCTGCGCGGCACCGCCTTCCTCCTGCAGGGACAGCTGGATGGCGTCGACCTCGGCGCGGGAGTCCGGTGATCCCATGCGGGCCAGGATGAGCGTGGCTTCGTCGATGCGGTTCTGACTGACGAGCCAACGTGAGCTGTGCGGCACGCTGAGCAACAGAAGGAGGAACAGCAGCGCCGGCAGGATGGCCACCCCGAACTCCCACCGCCAGACCGTGATCGTATGCACGAAGTGCGACACGATCGCGTTCGACAGGTAGGCGAGCAGGATGCCGATGACGATGTTGATCTGAAACAGACCCACCAGGCGGCCACGCCATTTGGCTGGGGCGAGCTCCGCGATGTACACCGGGCCGAGCACGGACGAGCCGCCGATCCCAAGACCACCGAGGAAACGGAAGACGAGGAAGAACTCCCAGCTCGGCGCCAGCGCGCAGCCCAGCGACGATAAGAGGTACAGCACGTCCATGATGCGCAGCGCGGCGCGGCTGCCGATGCGCTGGCCGAGCGATCCGCTGGTCATGGCACCCAGCACAGTACCCCAAAGCGCGATGGAAACGGTGAAGCCGAGCTGCTTGTCCGAAAGCGCATACTGCTGCACCAGCGGATGCGTGGCGCCGGCGATGACGGCGGTGTCGAAGCCGAAAAGGAGACCACCGAGTGCACCGGTAAGGGCACTCTTCGCAAGCAGCATGACGGCTTTGCGTTGCAGCGGCTGGCTCATTGGGCGACGGCTACCCAGGCCGAGTAGGGTGGCAACGTCACAGAGCGAAACGAGGTGAGCCCCGCGAGCGAAGCGTCGCTCGCCGCCAGCGTGTGAGCAGTGGTGCCAGGGACGCCTGCGGTGTTCAGGTCCAGCGAAACCGTCCTGGGCTGCGCGCTCAGGTTCATCGCCACGACCACGGGCGCGCTGCCTGCCGGGGGTGTGCGGACCCAGGCCAGGACGTCCTGGTCGTCCCGGTTCAGCATGACGATGCCGCCGTTGTGCAGGGCCGGATTCGAGCGCCGCAACGCGATAAGCTGCCGGTACCAGTTCAGTAGCGAATGCGGGTCAGCGGTTTCGGTCTGGACGTTCACCGTCTTATAGCTGGGCGGGATGGGGAGCCAGGTGTTCGGGTCCGTGGAGAAGCCCGCCTGTGGACCCGGCGTCCACTGCATCGGCGTGCGCTCACCATCGCGGCCCTTCTCTTTGGGCCAGCCGGTGATGCCGATGGGATCCTTGACGTCTTCTTTGCGCGTTGGCGGCGTGGTGAGCATGCCGATGTCGGCGCCGTAGTAGGTCAGCGCGGTGGCACGGGTGGTGAGCAGGATCGTGGCCATCACCTTGGCAATCGCTACGTCATGCACGCCGTCGCCGAAGCGATCGATCGACCGCCGGTTGTCATGGTTGTCGAAGACCAGCAGCGGCTGCGATCCATGCACCTGCGTCTCCACCTCGGTGATGTACTGGCGGAAGTACGGCGCACTCAGCTTGGCGCCGTAGCCGAAGCCCACGAGCATATCCATGGGCAGTTGCAGCTCGTTCTGTGCGGTGCCGCCGTACCACTTGTCGAGCTCACGCGTGTTGGGCAGGTAGGTTTCACCAATGAGCACGCGGTCGCCCGGGTATTTGGCCACCATGGCGCGCATGCGGCGGATCACGTCGTGCACCTCCGGCAGGTTGTCCGTGTAGGTGCTTTTCAGGTCCGGGTCGCCCTGCGCGTTCAGGCCACCGTTTTCCGGATTGTTGCGCAGCTGTGGGTCCTCAAACAACGACGGAATGGCATCGAGGCGAAAGCCCGCCACGCCACGATCGAGCCAGAACTGCATCACGCTGAACATGGCTTTTTCCACGGCCGGATTGCGCCAGTTCAGATCGGGCTGCTGCTTGTAGAACTCGTGGTAGTAGAACTGCCGCCGCGCCGGAACCCACTCCCATGCCGAACCACCAAAGCCGGAGACCCAGTTGTTGGGCGGGACCACTTTACCGCTCGGGCCGTCGTGCACGTACTTGCGCTGGTAGTCCGTAACGCCGGGTGTATCGGCGGCGATGCCGTTGTTCCACACGTACCAGTCGGCTTTCGGGTTGGTGCGTGAGCCTGCGCTTTCGATGAACCACTTGTCCTTGTCTGAGGTGTGGTTGAGCACCATGTCGAGGCAGATGCGGATGCCGCGCTTCTTTGCCTCGGCCTGCAGGTGGTCGAAGTCCGCAAGCGTGCCGTACTGCGGATCGACGTTCTCGTAGTCGGAGATGTCGTAGCCGAAATCCACCTGCGGCGAGGGATACATCGGCGCGATCCAGATGGCATCCACACCCAGGCTCTGCAGGTAGTCCAGGCGCTGCGTGATGCCGTTCAGATCGCCGATGCCGTCGCCGTTCGAGTCCTGAAAGCTGCGCGGATAGATCTCGTAGATCACGGCATGTTTCCACCAGGTTCCATCGCTGCCGGGCCTGGCCGCGGCCTGGAGGTCCCCGGCGATCTGAGTCGGCGAAGCAGCCAACGCCTGCGCCCGGCCCGGCGTGGAGAACGGTAGTCCAAGCGTCAGGCCAAGCGAAAGGCCGCAAAGGCCGAGGCCCAGGGATAGGCTGTGGAACCGACGGGTCATTCCAATCTCCAGACAAGGGCAACGCGCGCGTGGGCGACGATAGCATTCCGGCTCGCCGGTTGTCGAGAAAGCATCGCACGTCCCCTGCGGCTTCGATGGTGCGTGAAACAGCGTGTGCCGCTTCCATCCCATGCGCACGCACGCCGGCAGCGGCGATCCCTCCACGCGCATCGAAACGGTACGATGCTGAAGATGTCGACCACCCGTTCCCCCGATCCGGACAAGCACCTTTCTTCCCTGCTCTTTCTTGCTGCGGCTGGTCTTGGAACCGCTCTGGCGTTCGGGATTGCGTCGCCCACGCCTGCGTCCGCAGACACGGACAAGCGGGCCGAAGGCGCCGAGGTGTTTGCCACCAACGGCTGCGCGCATTGCCATGGACCTGAGGGCCTGGGAACGGAGCGGGGACCGTCTCTGCGCGACGTACGCAAACATCTGAAGCCCGATGCGATCCAACACCAGATCGTTGCGGGGGGTGGGGCGATGCCGGCGTTTGGCGAGGTCCTCACGCCGCCACAGATTGGAAGCCTGGTCACGTTTCTGCGCGCGAAGAAGTGGGTGTCGGCAGCACCAGTGCCGTCACCTGCGCCAACGCCTGCGCCAGGACCTGCGCCAGGACCCGCGCCAGGACCCGCGCCAGGACCCGCGCCCGCTGCAACACCATCGCCTCAGTAAGACGAGCTGACGTCAGCACGGGCTACCGGGTCGTAGCCGAGGCTGACGCGGGCGGTGCCTGCAGTACATCGCGCATGCGCAGGTACACGCCGTTGGTCCAGCCAAAGCCGATGACGTTGGTTTTGTACCCGGCCGCCACGGCGACGTTCGCGGAGCCGCTGACAACGTTGTACTTTTCGCGCACGGTGCCATCCCGCTCAAAGTTTTCCAGCACCGTGCCGGAGAACTCCTTCGCGATCCGCATCGCATCCACGTGATAGCCGTAGCGGTCCAGGCCCGCAACAGCCAGCCAGTTCTCGGGTGCCCAGCCGTAGGGCAGATCCCACTGCGTGCCGGAGGCGTCCGTGCTCATGGCGAGGCCGCCGGGGTGCTCAAATGCGGCGAGATGCCGCACGACCGCCGCTGCCTGATCGGGCGTCGCCAGCCCTGACCACAACGGATAAAAGGCCGTCAGGTAGAGGTAGGTCGATTGCTTTTCCGCCGTGTCGTTCCAGTCGAAGAAGAAGCTGCTTTCTTCGTTCCAGAGATACCGGTTCATGGCAGCCCTGCGCGCTTCCGCCACTGCGGTCCAATGCTTGGCCTCACCTTTGCGCCCGAGCAGCGTGGCGAAGTGCGCCAGGTCGCCTTCGTACTTGTACAGCAGGCTGTTCAGGCAGACCGGGGCATACTCCTCGGTCGATCCACTGAAGGGCCCAAAGCGAAAGCTGGTATCGAAGCCGGACTCCCGCATGGCGCGATCGCCCTGGAAGTAGGCAGCGGTCAGGCGGTGGCCGTCGACCACGGCTCGTGCGCACACTTGCGAAAGCTTGACGTCACAGCTTGAGGCTGCCAGGGCTGCCGCTTCTTCCGGGGTCGGCTTTGCGGCGCCTTCGAGGAGGTAGCCGCGCCCGGCGTCCGGATGGGCGAGCAGCCAGCGGATCACGTCGGGGTAGTAGCTGCTATCGTCGGCCATCTCGGGCACGGGACCGGCGCCGAGGTCGTGGTAGCGTGCCAGGCCGGTATCCCCGAGACGGTGCACGTCGGAGGTCCAGAGCGCATGGTCCCGCTGGGCCATGTCGTAGGCATGGGCGAGCCATTCCTTGCCCAGCGGCGTCGCGCCGGGGTGCTCGTACACCTCGCGAATCATGGAGGAAAGCAGCGGCGGTTGGGAGCGCGTGAGGAAATAGGTGCGGTTGGCGTTCAACAGCGCACCGTAGTTCTCGATTTCGAAGAAGAAGTTCTCCACCATGTCGCGAGCCAGGTCGCTGCGGTGGTCTGCCGTCAGCCCAAGGATGATGAAGTAGCTGTCCCAGCCGTACATCTCGTTGAAGCGGCCACCGGGTACAACGTAGGGGTTGGGCAGGTACAGCAGACCTTCGGCGGAGAGTTCGGAAGGCCGCACATCGCCCAGCTTCGCAACGGTGCGGGGCAGGTGCTCGAGCCGCACGTGGCACTTTTCCTGCAGGTTCATGAGGGCCGGCGGCGCCGTCATGCCGAAGGGCAGAAACAGGATGGGCGCGGTGGTCACCTTGGGATCCACCAGGGACGTGCAGTCCGTCGTGGAACGCGAGAGCCGGTCCCATCCCGTGTGGATGTAGGTCAGAATATCGGCGCTGGTCCGGTTCGCCGGGTCGGCGCTGGGCACTGCAGGGGTGGGGCTTTGCGCGGAAGCGGTAATGCGCGTTGTGTTCGGTGCAACCCAAAGGATCGTAAAGATCGCACCGAACAGCAGCAGCTTGAGGCGAGAGGTGTGACTGCGTGTAGCGGTTGTCATGGATGCTCCTCAGGACGAGAGCGGTGGATGGGTGAGAGCTTACAGGGCTTGTCGTGTTGCGCGACTGTTCCTTGCTGCCGAATTGTTCCCTGTTTCCTAGTGGCTATCGGCGGCGCCACGCAGGGTCACCCAGCGGCGGCCAAGATACAGCTTCACCGAGTTCGGCGTATCCGGCACGAACTGCAGCGGCCGTGGACGCGGGAAGGCGGCGTCGGTCGTTGTCGGGCCTTCGGCAACCGTGTGGCCGCCCAGATCCATGATGAGGAACCGGTTGCCGAGGAAGCCCCCGCCGTAGGCACCTGCGGCGAGCTGGCTGTCGCCGATCCGCAAAGGAGCTTCGGTAACAAGGTAGAACTGGTAGCGCTCCTGGATGCTTGTTGCATAGCCTGAGGCGTCCACCAGCGAGACCCAGAGAACCGCATCATGGCCAAAGGTGGTGCCGGCGGCGTTGCGCAACTGCAGCGGCGCGGTTCGGCCCTGGAAGTACACGGTCTCCGGCAGCAGGTGCGTGAGCCTGTCCGCAGGCAGCGGAGCACCTTGGGGTAACGCGGGGGTCTCGGGATGCGCGGTTGGGACGGGACCCGCTTGCGGCAGGGCGGCGGCTCGGGTGGTCGCGGGGCTGGCCACGGCAAAGCACATCGAAAGGGCGGCGATCGTGGCCGGTTTGCTCCAGAAGGCGCGCCGAATCGCAGTTTGGGAACGGGTCAAAGGCATAGAGGACTCCGGGAAACGTTGTATCAGAACCCGGGCTCCCCGGTCCTTCCGCGTTTCAGGAGTGCGGCGCGAGCGACGTGCCCGCTGAAGCTGCGAGCGGCCTGCACATTGAATGGAAGAAGACTTACACGTTGAATTGAAGAACTTATACGTTGAATTTGAAGAACAGGATGTCCCCGTCCTTGACGACGTACTCCTTGCCTTCCGAGCGCAGCAGCCCTGCTTCCTTTACGGCCCCCTCGCTGCCCAGGCGAAACAGGTCGGTCGAGCTGTAGCAGTCCGCCTTGATGAAGCCGCGCTCAAAGTCGGTGTGGATCACGCCCGCTGCACCGGGGCATTTTGTGCCGCGCTTGATGGTCCAGGCGCGCACCTCCTGGACACCGGCGGTGAAGTAGGTGATCAGCTCCAGCAGGCGGTAACCGGCGTGGATCAATCGATCCAGCCCGGCCTCGGTTAGCCCCAGGTCGGTCAGAAACTCGCCGCGTTCCTCTGGTTCCAGCAGTGCGATCTCGGCCTCCAGCGCGCCACAGATGCGCACCACCTCCGAGCCATCCTCCGCTGCGCGGGCCTCGACCTTGGCGGTGTTGGCGTTGCCGTTCACCAGTGCCGCCTCGTCGACGTTGGCAACGTAGAGCATGGGCTTGGCGGTGATCAGGTGCAGGTCGCGTGCGGCGAGGCGCTCGTCTTCGGTGAGATCGACGGTGCGCGCGGGGCGGCCGGCTTCGAGCGCCTCCTTCAGCTTGGCGACGGCGCTGGCCTCGGACTTGAGCTTCGCATCGGTGGTGTTCTTGGTCAGCTTTTCCAGACGTGTTGAGCGCTTCTCGACGGTGTCGAGATCGGCCAGCAGAAGCTCGGTGTTAATGGTGTCGATGTCCGATAACGGATCGACCGTGCCTGCGACGTGCACGACCTCGGGGTCTTCAAAGCAGCGCACCACATGCGCGATCGCATCGGTGGAGCGGATGTGGCCGAGGAATTGATTGCCCAGGCCCTCGCCTTTGGACGCGCCGGCAACCAGGCCGGCGATATCGATGAACTCCATTGTCGTGGGCACCAGCGACTTGGGCTGGATCAGCGCGGCGATCTTCGTCAGCCGCTCGTCCGGGACGCTCACAATGCCGACGTTTGGGTCAATCGTGCAAAAGGGGTAGTTGGCGGCCTGTGCCTCCGAGGCGGTCAGCGCGTTGAAGATGGTGGATTTGCCGACGTTCGGCAAGCCAACGATTCCGCAGTTTAAAGCCATACAGCGTGGTGCTCCTCCCTTTATTGAACCACGCGAGGCAGGTGCTTCAGGGCGTTGTGGGCCGGGTAAGTCCGGCGGGGTAATGGATCGGGACCGGGGGCGCATGTTACCAAAAGGTCGTAGACATCTACCACGGACGTGTTACGTTGAACCTCGTCAGGTAACAGACGGCTG
This sequence comes from uncultured Acidobacteriaceae bacterium, assembly GCA_964243395.1. Lineage (GTDB taxonomy): Bacteria > Acidobacteriota > Terriglobia > Terriglobales > Acidobacteriaceae > Granulicella. The sequence goes on from CAXTFS010000016.1 coordinate 17,266, forward strand.
AGGAAGTGTCAAAAAAGCGCGACAAACAGCGCGCTCTGACTGGCCAAACCAAGGCACCGCAGCATCCCGGCGCGAGGCTTCGCGCGCTGGATGCGCATGGGTGGTTTGCTTACGTCCCCTGACAAGAGGTACCGGCGAACACACCGCCGGACGGTCCCGCACCTTTATCTTTGCAAGATTTTGCATTGCCATGCTTTGCACCCTTTTTCCAGGAGAGTTCCATCATGCGTTCTTCGTTTTCCTTTCTTCGTTCCGCGCTTTGTCTCGTTGCCGCCTGCAGCCTTGCCGGCCTGGCCGCCTCCGCCCAGATGTTCACTGCCACCACGGGATCTGCGTCGACGGTCGATAGCCCCGACGCCCGCGAGATTGGCCCCAGCGTTCCTGGGCACCACCGCAAAGCCGGCGAACGGCTGATCTATGCCCGGGTGCGCGACGGTGTGTACAGCGTGGATGGCATGGTCGCCAAGGTTCGCCTGGACTATGACGTGCAGGGCGCAGAGTTTCTGTACCTGTTCGTTCCGGGGGTCGGCACGGCCGTAGTCTCCGTTGCGCCCAACGCGGACGCGATCATGACGCAGGCCAACCTGCACGACGATGAATTGAGCTTCAACGCCGGCGGTCATCGCTTCGCGCTCACCGGGGTCAGCCTTGCCAGCGATCGTGGCACCGCGCCGGCTCACCTGTATGTGCGCCTCGACCGTTCGGCGTGGAGTCTCAGCCGCCTGCCCATGGTGGGCTTCGGCAACCGTGCGGAGCTGCCGTACGAGTGGCCCGGTGCCTTGCGCCCCGCCGCTGCCCGGACCGACGAAGGTCGCATCAGCCCGCCGGTACCGGCGACGCTGCTGCCCAGCACGACCTCCTTCATGCCTTCGGCCCAGAGCCCGGTGGCAGTCAACCCGGTCTCACTGCGTCCTGTCGCCCTGCGTCAGTAAACCCCGTCCGCTCCATCTCTCCTGAAGGACGCATGTCGCGCGTTGTCGCGGGATGCGTCCTCTTTGTTTTTGCGGCATCCCATGCGGTACAGAGCCGTTACCCTGCGTTAAAGGCAACAGCGTTGCGCCAGCAAAGCCCTGAAGGGTCGCGAGGACGCCGGGTACGAGAGGCGGAAACATGAAGATTGGGATCGACACGTTTGTTGAGGTCATGACGGGAATGGGCGCGGCCGCAGAGCCCAACCTGAATCCACACCTGGACCCGCAACCGGACCCGCATTCGGGCAAAGTGGGAGCCGAGCGCGTTCGACAGATGCTGGAAGAGGTCGAGCTTGCGGACCGCGTGGGCCTCGACGTGTACGCCATTGGCGAGCACCACCGCGAGGAGTACATCGCCAGCGCACCGGCCATGCTGCTGGCCGCCGCCGCCGCGCGGACGGAGCAGATTCAGCTATCCAGCGCGGTCACCGTGCTCAGCTCCGAGGATCCGGTGCGTGTGTTTCAGCAGTTTGCCACGCTGGATCTGATCTCCAACGGTCGCGCCGAGATCATCGTGGGGCGCGGGTCCTTCGTGGAGTCGTACCCGCTGTTCGGCTTCGATCTGAAGAACTATGACGAGCTGTTCGCCGAAAAGCTGGACCTGCTGCTGCATCTGCGCGACGAGGTGAAGGTGTTCTGGCAGGGCAAGCACCGGCCCTCGCTGACCGGGCAGGGTGTTTGGCCGCGGCCGGTGCAGACGGCGCTTCCCATTCGTCTTGGCGTCGGGGGAACGCCCGCCAGCTTCGCGCGTGCGGGTACGCTCGGCCTGCCGTTGACGGTGGCAATCATCGGCGGCGAGCCGCATCGCTTTCGCCCACTCATCGATCTCTACCGCGAGTCAGGACGCCGCGCCGGGCACGCGCCGGAGTCGCTGGACGTGGCAGTACACTCGATCGGGTATGTGGCGGAGACGGATAGCCAGGCTGCGGACGGGCTGTGGCCGGCCTACGCGCACACCTTTGGCCGGATCGGCCGCGAGCGGGGCTGGGGACCGATGAACCGGGCGAGCTTCAACGCTCAACTGGGGCCTACGGGCGCGTTTGTGGTTGGCTCACCGGAGACGGTGACTGCCAAGCTGCAGCACATCGACGAGGTGCTGGGAGGCGTTTCACGGGTAAGCCTGATGATGAGTGGCGGCCCGATCCCGCACGCGGGCATGATGCGGTCGATTGATCTGCTGGGGACAGCTGTGAAGCCGGCGCTGGTGGCGGAGCCGGTCCCGGCTTAAGCTGTGGGTTGGTCCAGCTCGGCGAAGAGGTCATCCAGGACGACCGCAATGGGCGTCGCGGGAACGCGCAGTACCCCATCCGCCGGCTTCTCGAAGCCGCGGGTGGAGGCGTAATAGGCGGCGCGTTGCCACGGGTCGACTGCCCAGATGTGCTTCACGCCCATCTGGGCGTAATCGTTTACCCGTTCCTGTAGCTCACGAAGCGAATCGCCAGCGGACAGCACCTCGATGCACAGCAGGGGCGGGACGCGAATGATCTCCTCGAACCGGTCGCTTCGTTGCACCACACAGACATCCGGGATGCGGTAACGTGTAGCGCTGATCTGTACACGCTGCTCCGTTACGGGA
>CAXTFS010000017.1:0-19511 GCA_964243395.1 uncultured Acidobacteriaceae bacterium
GTCCTGGGCGGTGTGGATACCGGCTGGACCTTTACGACCCCGCTTTCGACGCACTACCTGAACACTCACGTGCTCACGGCGGCTACCGCAATCTTCGTAGCGGGCTTCTCGTCGATCTTTACCGGGCTGAACTTCATCGTCACCATTCACCGTATGCGCTGCCCGGGTATGACGTGGTTCCGCATCCCGCTGTTCTGCTGGTCGAACTACGCTGCGTCGCTGCTGATGGTGCTGGGAACGCCGGTGCTTGCTATTGCGATCGTGCTCGTTGCTCTCGAGCGGCTGTTCGGTATCGGCGTCTTTGATCCATCCAAGGGCGGTGATCCACTCCTCTTCCAGCATCTCTTCTGGTTCTATTCACACCCTGCCGTATACATCATGATCCTGCCGGGTATGGGCGTGATCTCTGAGGTGATGTCGACCTTCAGCCGCAAGCGGGTGTTCGGTTATACGGCCGTTGCGTTCTCTTCGGTGGCGATTGCACTGTTTGGCTTCTTTGTCTGGGCGCACCACATGTTCATCATGGGCGTCTCGAATTACTCGGCGCTGGTGTTCTCCCTGCTGACCATGCTTGTGGCCGTCCCCTCGGCCATCAAGATCTTCAACTGGTCGTTCACGATGCAGAAGGGTTCCATCACCTTCGAGACCCCTATGCTCTACGCGCTGGGGTTCATCGGCTTGTTCACCATTGGCGGCTTGACCGGCGTTTTCCTTGGCTCCCTTGGCATGGACATTCACCTCACCGAGACCTACTTCGTTGTGGCCCACTTCCATTTCGTCATGGTCGGCGGCATGCTCATGGCCTTCCTCTCGGGCATCCATTTCTGGTGGCCCAAGATGACGGGCCGCATGTACTCCGAGTCGCTTTCGAAGCTTGCGGCCGTAACGACGTTTATCGGCTTCTTTCTCACCTTCATGCCGCAGTTTGTGCTCGGCTATCTCGGTATGCCCCGTCGCTACCACGCGTATCCGCCTGAGTTCCAGGTGCTGAATGTACTCTCGACGGCCGGCGCCACGGTGCTCGGCGTGGGGTACATGTTGCCTCTGCTGTACCTTGGCTGGTCCTTGAAGTACGGCGCGATTGCGGGCAATAATCCTTGGCAGGCCACCGGCCTCGAGTGGCAGATCCAGTCGCCGCCCTTGACCGAGAACTTTATCGAGATCCCCGTGGTCGATCACGAGGCGTACGACTATGAGTGGCTGGAGCGCAAGCAACACGAGGTGACCACCGTTGGATAACGCGATCGCGACAGACATTCGGCCTCACACCGACACGTCGACGGCTCATCCTGCTCTGCACGAGCATGAGAATCTGCCGCAGCACCGCCATCACTTCGAAACCGAGCAGCAGCAGCGTGAAGCCGGTTCTTTCGGCATGTGGCTGTTCCTGCTTACGGAGATCATGTTCTTCGGCGGCATGTTCTTCGCATACCTGCTGTACCGCAACTGGTATTACCCGGCGTTTGCCGCTGCTTCCAACACCTTGAATGTGACGGAGGGCGCGGTCAACACTGCGATCCTGATCACCTCCGGCTTCTTCATGGCGCTGGGTGTGTGGGCCGCGGAGGTTCGCAAGCAGCGCATCCTCGTCATCTGCCTGATCCTGACGACCATCTTCGGCGTCGCATTCCTCGGCGTGAAGTATGACGAGTATCACGAGAAGTACGAGCTTCATCACGTCCCAGGCGAAAACTTCAGCATCGCGCAGTTCGTGAATCCGCCTGTCAACAAGCAGGGAAAGCGGACGGAAGAACCATTAGCGCCGGACATGGCGCAGCGAACCCAGGTGTTTTTCTTCCTGTACTTTGCGATGACGGGCATGCACGCGCTGCACATGATCATCGGCCTGGCTCTGCTTGGATGGCTGATCTTCCGTGCCAGCCGCGGTGAGTTCTCCTCCGGCTATGTTGCGCCGATTGAGAACTTCGGGCTCTATTGGCATTTCGTCGACATCGTATGGCTGTTCCTGTTTCCGCTGCTCTACCTGATTAATCGACATCCACTCAAGTAGCAGCAGCGACGTACCGGTCGAAAGAAAACGTGGTTTTAAGCCCATTACGTAAGGACATGACATCGATGGCTGAGCATGCGATCCACAGCGAGGCGAACGACGCAACCAACGTGACCAATCCGGAACACTCGGAGCATCACATCGTTACGCCGATCCAGTACACGATGGTATTTGCCACCCTACTGGTCTTCACCGGTTTAACGGTGGGCGCGGCCTTCATCGATCTGAAGTGGCTCAATCCGGTAGTCGCCCTGGGGATCGCGAGCTTCAAGGCTGTGATCGTCATCCTCTTCTTCATGCACGCAAAGTACCAGTCGCGACTGATCAAAATGACGATCGCGTCCGGCTTCTTTGTCTTCCTGGTGCTCATCGTCATGACGATGAGTGACTACATCAGCCGTTCCTGGGGTATGTGGTAGCGCCATTCTCCCGCGTACTTCTGGAGCCTGCGTACTCTTACGCAGGCTCTTCCTTTGCTGACTCCTCTGCAGCCGGCAGACTGCGAAGAATCAGCCGAAAGAGCCCCATCCAGGTCGCGGTCTGCTTCGCCTCCACGCCCAGCCGGCTGACAAGCGATCGCACGATCTCAGGCCGCGCGTTCGCCGGGAACCGCCGGGTGTAGTCGGAGTGCTGCATCGTGCGTAGAACAAGCTCTGTGAGGCGCTCACAATCGGCGGCGGTCGCCGGGAGCGGACGGCTCTGGTCGGGAAGCGCACGCGCTCCCTCGAAGCCCTCGCGCCCTAGCTCGTAAAGGCAGACCGCCACGGCCTGACCCAGGTTCATGGAAAGATGCCGGCCCTCGGGAGCGAAGAGCGGCACGGTGAGCAGAAGCGAACAGTGGCTCAATTGCTCGTTGGTGAGCCCGGTCTTTTCCGACCCAAACAGCAGGGCGACCCGCGGGGACGACTGGATCGTCGCGTAGTCGGCAGCCTGGCCCGACTCGTGTGCTGCCGGAGTCTGCAGCAGCGCTTCCCGAAGCAGCGGGGCGCCGTCGACCAATGACAAAACAGGCCGAGTGAGTTCACGGCCGCCGATTGCGGTGGTGCCGGCGACCACTGAGCAATCGGCAATCGCGTCAGCGAGCGAGGTGAACAAACGGGCCGAGCGCATCACCTCGCCTGCGCTCACGGCCGAGGTGGCCTCCAGCTGGGCGGCCTCGAATGGTGGCGCAAAGGCGTTCACGACCCGTAGATCGGCGAAGCCAAAGTCCTGCATGGCACGCGCCGCGGCGCCGATGTTCTGTGGGTTACGCGCCCCGACCAGGACGACCGTGAACCAGCTGCGTGCTTCGCTACTCAACATGCCTTCATTGTAGGTAGGCGTGCGGTTCCGTCCGCGGCGCAAAAAACGGAGCGCCGAGGCGCCCCGTTCTTCCTGCAGGTCAACTGTGTGTACTTATTTGTCGCGCTTGTCCTTGTTTCCGTTGTGGTTCTCATTCTGGATCTGACGGCTGTTGGCGTTCTGCTGACGGTTCGCCTGCTGACGCTGCTGCCCGTTCAGAGCCCCACCGTTTGCCGTCCGCCCATTGTGCACACTTTGGTCCGTGTAGGCCTGGCCGGCGTTCGTGCGGGCCGCCTCGCCAGAGGTCATCTGGCCTGAGCGGATCCCGTTCGCGGTGCGCTGTTGCTGGTTGGCCTCACGATTGTCGACCGCGTTCGGCGCGATAGTGTTGCCGTTGTGGTTGTCGTTGTAAATCTGCCGGCTGGCGCCATTCTGCTCGCGGTTTACCTGGTTGCGCTCGGCCCCGGTCAGGGTGCCGCCGTTCGCCATGCGGTCGTTGTGCACCTGGCTGTCAATTGCCGACTGCCGACTTGTCGCCTGCGCTGCTTCGCCGGAGGTCATCTGTCCAGAACGCAGACCGTTGGCGATGCGCTGGTCCTGATTGCCCTCGCGCCCGTTCACCGCAGGACGCGCCGCCGCCTGGGCGTTGGTCGGGTTGGAGCGGAAGGATCCCACGGAGGCCGCAGCCGGCACGCCCGGGTGGCCGCCGTTCACGCTGGCAAACTGCGCCCGGTCTTGCGAGGCAAACGTCTGGTGGCTCACCTGGTTCGCCGTGGGCTGAATGTGCTGTTCGTGCGAGAACTGTGTCTCCTGCGGTGTTGGGCGATACGCGACCCCGCCCGGGCCACCGTTGTAGGCCACGGTGGTGTGGTTGTTCACGATCACCGTGCGGTTGTACACGTTGGTCACGTTGGTGACGTTCACGTTGGTCACGGAGCGGTTGTAGAAGAACGAGCCGCCGCGCCACTCACCGCCGCCGAAGCCCACGCCGCCGTAGCCGAAGCCGTAGTTGATGCCGCCGTAGAACCCAACGTGCGGTCCCCAGTAGCCGGCGTGGAAGGCATAGGCGCCGCCCTCAAAGCCCCAATAGGCAGGCGTCCAAAGAAAGCCAACCTGGGGCGGCTGCACCCAGACACCGGGCACCCAGAAGTAGCCTGCATCGCCGTACGCCCAGTAGCCCGGCGTCCAAAGGTAGCCGGGGTTGGGGCAGATGGGTTGTGTGTAGACCGGCAGCACCGGCGGCGCGAATCCAACCGAGATGAAAACAGCGGCCTGTGCCTGCTGTACCGGAACGGCGGCGAACGGAACTGCCAGGGCCGCGACGGCGAGTGCGTTGCGAAGTGTGCGAAGCGTAACCATACCTATCTCCTAGATCCAGGGCGCTCTTGCCTGCCCAGCGGGCTACAGTACCGAATCTGTGTACTAAGACCCGGGTCCTGGGCGCGTGTTGCTCTCCGAGGGTAAACACCTCCGGATACCCCGTCGATGCCGCTTATGGTGCACTCGGAGCTCAGTCGCTGCGTCCCCGTGACGCAGTTACCCACACCCGCTGCCCGCATAGACTTGAGCCAGCGCCCATGGCCGACAGCTTTGCCCAAACCGTCAAGCAGCAGGCCGACATCATCCGGATCGTCGGCGAGTACGTGAAGCTGCGCAAATCGGGCGCGAACTGGTCCGCGCTCTGCCCGTTTCACAAGGAAAAGTCCGGGTCGTTTTATCTGTACCCCGGCACGGCGAGCTATTACTGCTTCGGCTGCCATGAGCACGGCGACGTTTTCTCGTTTGTGATGAAGATGGAAAGCATCAGCTTTCCGGAGGCGGTGCGCTCGGTCGCCACCAAGATGGGCATTGCGCTCCCCAAGCGCGAGTGGAGTTCGCCGGAGGAAGCACGGGAGGCTGGACTGCGACGGCAGTTGCTGGAGATCCATGAAGCCGCCACGCAGTACTTCCAGGGCAACCTGCAATCGCCCGAGGCAGCGCGTGCCCGCGAGTACATCGGTGTCCGTGGCTTGACGCCCGACGCGGTGAAGACCTTTCGCGTAGGCTATGCGCCGGAAAGCTTCAACGATATGCGCGACCGGCTAGCCAAGTTCTTCCCGGAAGAGGTGCTGCGCGCGAGTGGGTTGTTCAGCAGCAAGGAGACCGAAGGCGGCACGGCTGGGCCGATGTATGCCAAGTTTCGCAAGCGCGTCATGTTTCCCATCTGCAACGAGGCCGGCAAGCCGATTGCCTTCACGGGGCGCGCTCTGGATACCAACGATGAGAAAGCCGGGCCGAAGTATCTGAATTCGCCCGAGACGCCGCTCTACACCAAGGGCCATGTGCTTTTCAATCTGGACAAGGCCAAGGGCGCGATGCGCGAGCAGGATGTTGCCTTGCTCGTTGAAGGCCAGATGGACTGCATCAGCGTATTCATGGGCGGGCTGCAGGGTGTGATTGCCACCAGTGGAACCGCCTTCACGGAGCACCAGGTCCGCCTGCTGAGCCGCTTTACCAAGAAGGCGGTGCTGAACTTCGATGCCGACAGCGCAGGGTTGAACGCCGCAGAGAAGACCCTCGGGCTGCTGGTGGAGGAGGGCTTCGAGATTCGCGTCGTTGTGCTCGCAGGCGGGCTCGATCCCGATGGCTATGTGCGCGAGCATGGCATCGCGGAGTACGCCAAGGCGGTACGCGGCGCAGTTCCGTACGCCGACTTCCTGATTGATCGTGCCCGCGAGCAGTTTGGCACGCGGTCGCCGGAGTCGCGGGTTAAGGCGCTGAATTTTCTGTTGCCGCACATCCGCCGGATCCCCAACGCGATCGTGCGCAGCCAAGTGGCGGACAATGCGGCGCAGAAGCTGGGCATCGAGTCTTCGCTGGTACGGCAGGAACTAAAGCAGGCTGCGGAACATCGCCTGGAGAGCGTGCGCGCGGCGCAGCCACAGGCCGTGACGGAGGTGGAACGCATCCTGCTCTGTGCACTGGTGCTGCCTGAGGCGGACTCATCGCGGGCACTGGCGGCCGAAAAGCTGGGCGCACATCCGGAGTGGTTTGAGGATCTGGCCAGCGCAGCCGTGATCGAGATGCTGGTCAGTGGACCCGCCCCGGAAAATCCGCTGACCGCGATCCCCGACGAGGCCTCGCGTTCGCTGCTGGCGAGTGCGCTGCACGTCTCAAGCGAGGTGAACGGGCCGGAGCACGAAAGTTCACCACTGCAGGTTGGGAGCGCGCTTGAGTCCTTGCACGGACGCTACCTTGAGCGTCGCGGCCGTGACCTGCGATCGCAGATGGCCGAAGCGCAACGACGCGGCGACAATGCGACGCTGCTGCAGCTGATGCAGGAGAAGGCGAAGCTTGATCGTGAGCGCCTGCAGTAACGCTTGGCCGGCCCCTCTACGACGACACCCCTGTTAAGCGGCGAAGTTCGACCGTGACTGCCGTTGATAGAATCAAATCCGTGGTGACCTCGTTCGCAGAGCGTTATAACGAGCATCAGGGCGGTTTGTATGTCGGCGATGGACTCAGGTACGCGGCGCCGGTTGATCCTGGGATTTCTATCGAACTGGATCAGCAAGCTTGCGGGCTCAATCATTCAGCTGGTGCAAGTGCCGGTTTTTCTGCACTTCTGGAATGTCACGCTTTATGGCGACTGGCTGCTCGTCAATGCCATTCCTAGTTACCTCAGCTTCTCCAACATTGGCTTCGGCTCCGTTGCGGGCAATGAGATGACGATGCTGATGGGGCGCAAGGACCAGGAAGGGGCCCTGCGTGTCTTTCAGAGCTGCTGGTGGCTGATCGTTTTTCTGTGCAGTGGCGTGACGGTGATCTTTGCGGTCGCACTCTACCTCCTGCCCGTAGCGCGCTGGATGCGTCTGAACCAGATGACGGAAGCCGATGCCAAGTGGGTCATTTTCTTCCTTGGACTGGCCGTGCTGTTCAGCCAGTTGGAGCAGCTGATCGGCGCGGCATACACCTGTGTCGGCAAGTACCCGTATGGAACGCTGCTGAAGAGCATCTTCACGCTGGTTGCGTTTGCGGTCATGTTGGTGCCGGTGATCTTTGGCGGTGGCGTTCGGACCACTGCGCTGGTGCTCTCGATCATGAATGCGCTGGGCACCCTGGTGTTCTGCTTCATGGTGCGCCGCGATATTCCCTGGATCCGTTATGGCTGGGAGTATGCCAGCTTTACGGAGATCAAGCGCTTGAGCGGGCCTGCAATTGCCTTTATGGGTTTTCCGATCGGCAATGCGTTGAACCTGCAGGGAACCTTGCTCGCCGTCGGCCATGTGCTTGGGTCGACTGATGTGGTGATCTTCGCCACGGCGCGCACCGTCTCGCGCATCGCGCTGCAGATGGTGCAGCTGGTCAACAACACATTTTGGCCGGAGCTCTCCAGCTCCTTCGGCGCGGGAAACTTTCCGCTGGTGCGCTCGTTGCATCGCCGCAGTTGCCAGTTGGCCATCGTGGTGGCGGTGGTGCTCATCGTGGTGATGATGACGATCGGCCCGTGGTTCCTGTCGCACTGGACAGCGCACAAGGTGCCGCCAAGCCCGCAGCTGTTGTTCGTGCTCCTGGTGAGCGTCTTCTTCTTCTCGTTGTGGTCCACCAGTTCGACCCTGCTGGCCGCGACAAACCAGCATCGGCGCCTCTCGATCTACTACATGATTGCGACCGGCGTAACCATTCTGGCCACTGTCCTCATGGCGAAGCGGTACGGCCTCTTGGGGGCCGCGGGATCCCTGGTGCTTTCAGAGCTGCTGATGAATCTTTACGTGCTGCCTGTGTCGCTGCGGGTATCGAACGACACCTGGCAGGCCTTTCTGCCTTCGCTGTTGCATGTGCCGGACGGACTGAAGCCGCGAGCCCTGTGGGCGCGTCTCCGCAAGACAGGGAGACTGCCCGCCGCCCATCCTGAACCGGACGCGTAAGCTTGAAGGATCCCATCGGCCTCGCCCGATCACACCACTCGAAGGTCTTCGATGATCCTTTCCCGCCCCGACCTGTCTCGCCGTTTCGCGACCATTCTTCTTCTTGCTTGCTTTGCCTCGCTGGGTGCGCAACGTGTCCGCACCGCTGAGGACTACGCGCGTGCGGAGCGATGGATGGGTTACAACGTTCAGCCGCTTGTGAGCGGCACGGTGTTGGGCATCGAGTACCTGCCGGACGGCCGCGTCTTCTATCGTGAACCGGACCTTGCGGGAGCCCAGTACTTCCTCGCGGACCCGGCGAAAAGCGTGGTCACGCCTGCCTTCGACAGCGCGCGTCTCGCCGCGTCCCTCGGCAAAGCCTCCGGGTTGGGTGTAACGACGGCGAATCTCGACGTCAGCGGTTACACGCCTGAGGCGAATGGCGGGTTCATCGTGCATGCCTATGACGGTACGTACCATTGCACGCGCAACGCGGCCCAATGCACGGCCGAGCCCGCTCCGCCGGCACCGCATGTGCAGCATCCGGAACAGCGGCCCAGTGGGCAGCCGCCGGCAACGGGCCTGAGCGCGACGGCCTCCGGCGGTAACGACCAGATGACGGAGCACGCTGCAGACGCCAAGCCCGGCGCCAAGGCAGCTGCTACGCAGAACCCGGTCACGCGCAGCAAGGCGCCCTTCGATCTCTCGCCCGATAAGACGACCGCTGCGTTTATCCGCGATTGGAACCTCTGGGTACGCAACGAGGCGACGGGAGAAGAACGCCCGCTCACCAACGATGGCGTGACCGACTTCGGCTACGCCACGGACAACGCGGGCTGGCAGCACTCCGACGCACCCATCCTGGTGTGGTCGCCTGACTCGAAGAAGATCGCCACGTTTCAGCAGGACCAGCGCCACGACGGCTACATGTACATCGTGCCCGTTACGAACCGCCACCCCGAGCTTGACCGCTGGCGCTATCCGTTTCTTGGCGACAAGGACGTCACCATGATTCAGCCGGTGGTGATCGATGTTGCCACGGGTTCGGTCACACGTCTGAAGATGGGCCCTGAGTACCATCGCTCCACGCTGTGCGATGACGTGAGCTGTCGCGGTGGCGCCGGTTGGGACGATGCCCAGTTCGCGCCGGATGGCCGCCATCTCGCCCTGGTGTCGAGCTCGCGCGATCACAAGGATGCCACGCTGCTGGTCGCCGATACGCAGACAGGCACTGTGCGCACCGTCTTCCATGAACATGCGGCGACATATTACGAATCGGGGGTGGGCAAGGTGAACTGGCGCTTTCTGCCCGAAACCAACGAGTTCCTCTGGTTCTCGCAACGCAGCGACTGGGGACAGATGTACCTGTATGACCTCACGACAGGCAAGCTAAAGAACCAGGTCACGCAGGGCACCGGAGCCGTCACGCAGGTGTTGCGCATCGACGGGAAAGCAAGGGTGCTGTACTTCCTCGCAACGGGCAAAGAGGCGGGTCAGGATCCGTATTACACACACTTCTACCGTGTGAACTTCGACGGCACGGGTCAGCAGTCATTGACGCCGGAGATTGCAGACCACGCGGTCACGCCGGCGCCGGACGGATCGACGTTTGTCGATGTGTACTCCACCGTGGAGACGCCCGCAACGAGCGTGGTGCGCGACAACAACGGCAAGGTGCTGGTCACGCTGGCACACGAGTATATCTCGCGCCTGACGGCTGTTGGATGGAGGCCGCCCACACCCATCACGGTGCCTGCACGCGACGGCAAGACACAGCTCTATGGCCTGCTGTGGAAGCCCTCAAACTTCGACCCGAGTAAGAAGTACCCGATCATCGACTATGTGTATCCAGGGCCGTTTATCGGGTCGTGTCCCGCGCGTTCGTTCCTTGCTACAGAGCGTACGCCGCACGATCACCAGGCGTTGGCTGAGCTGGGCTTCATCGTGGTGTGCATCGATGGTCTGGGCACGCCGTTCCGCTCAAAGACGTTTCAGGATGCCCATGCTGACTCGCCCGCAGGCCTGGCGGAAGATACGATTCCGGATCAGGTGTCAGGCATGAAGGCGCTGGCCGCAAGGTATCCGTGGATCGATCTGGATCGCGTCGGTATTTGGGGGCATTCGGGTGGTGGCAATGCTACCGTTTCGGCGATGTTTCACTACCCGGACTTCTTCAAGGTGGGCATTGCGGAAAGCGGCAACCATGACAACCGTGAGTATGAGGACGACTGGGACGAGAAGTACGGCGGCCTCGAAGTGATCGGTGCAAATGGCAAGAGCAACTACGACGTACAGGCCAATCAGAACTTCGCAAAAAATCTGAAGGGCAAGCTGCTGCTGGCGCATGGAACGTCGGATGACAACGTGCCGGTGAACAACACGTTGCTGGTCGTTGATGCCTTGATCAAGGCGAACAAGGACTTCGATCTGCTCATGATTCCCAATGCGCACCATGGCTATGGCGAAGCTTCGCAGTACATGATGCGTCGGCGCTGGGATTACTTTGTGAAGAACCTTGCCGGCGATGTGCCTCCAGCGAATTACGGGATGAAAAACTGGGATGATGTGCAACGCATCACCTGGAGTTATCGCGCGGAGTAAGTCGACTAGAGACAGGAAGCGGAGCGCAAGCGCTCCGCTTTTCCTGGGTTTTGTACAAGACTTATTGCACGACGCTGCCGTCGACGTTTGAAGTTCCACCGCTACCAGCTTTCACTACCCAGCCGTTGTTTGTGTCGGTGAGGGTTGCATTCGCGACGCCACCAGCCATGTTGCTCTTCACATTGGGGAAGACGTTCTGCACGCCACCGTCCTTGGCCCAGTCAGGAACCGAGGAGAAGTCATAGTGATATGCGATGGAGGCCGTTGCGCCGGGCTGATCGCCTGTGGCCGTGGCACTGTCGATCGAGCTGACCTCGCGGTGTCCGTAGCAGAAGTTGCCGGAGCTGGGATCGGTCTTGGAGGCGATCCACGAGCTCTTGCCCTTGTCGGTCAAATCGTAGTTGGTAACCTGCTTGTTGATCAGTCCGAGAAGCTTCTTCTTATCGCCCGTGGTGCGACCGAGCAGGCCCTGGTTATACAGTGCGTCGTACTTCGCGGTCTTGTCCGAATCAGACGTATCGACCTGCACAGGAAACTGGTGCGGCTCAGGCCAAAGGCAGCTTTGGTTGGTCGCGAGATAGTTATTGACCGCGGTCTTGTAGTTACTCGTGTTATCCGCAGTCTTCTTACAACCGGCTACCATCAACAGCGCCGTGGCCAGAACGGTTGTGTGTCGCAACATCGTGCGCATGGAACACCTCTCTTCAGCTCTGATGCAGGCTCACCGCGATCTGTGCACGTACGTCCTCGGGTGACATCCCGGACGCGCGCAGGGCACGCAGACTGAGCGGGTCGTGGCGCTTTGCCAGACGCTGGCCGTGCACATCCCGCACCAGGTCGGTGTGGACGTACGCCGGAGTCGGCAGTTGCAAGGCGCGCTGCAAAAGGATCTGGCGTGCGGTGGACTTCAGCAGGTCGCGGCCGCGCACCACTTCGGTGATGCCCATGGTTGCGTCGTCCACAGCACACGCCAGTTGGTAGCTGGGCAGGCCATCCTTGCGCCAGATGAGGAAGTCACCGAAGTCTGCCCCCGCGGTGCTGCCGGCGAGGTAGTGCTGCGGGCCGAAGCAGCCGTCGACAAAGCGGACGGTGGCTCCCTCGGGGACATGGAAGCGGTAGCTAGTGTTGCCCTGCAGTGTCTGCGGTTCCGCTGGGGCGTGGGGGCGGCAGCGGCCGTTGTAGAGCGGCTCGTCGTCGATGTCTTCGTGCGGTGCCTGGATCGCGTCGTGCAGGTCCTTGCGGCTGCAGGTACAGGCGTACGCGTAAGCGCTGGCGAGCAGGCGCTCGAGAGCTGCCTTGTAGAGCGGCCGGTGTTGCGACTCGCGCGTCTCTTCGTCCCAGGTGATGCGTAACCATTGCAGGTCTTCCCTTGCGGCATCGACGAAGGACTCTTTGCTGCGCTGCGCGTCGAGGTCATCGATGCGGAGGATGAGCCTGCCGTTTGCGTTGCGCGCACGATCGTGTGCGGTGAGGAAGGTGGCGGCGTGGCCGAGGTGGAGCAGGCCCGTGGGTGACGGGGCGAGACGGCCGACGTAGGTTGCTGCTGGGCTCACTTTGTCATGATCGCCTGGGCGGGAACAGCAGATCCCTCCGCTTTGCTGCGGGATGACAACAAGAACTTGTTGTTGCGGACGAAGACGAGAGCTCTGGCCTAGAGCCAGCCTTTGGCGCGGGCGATGCGGGCGGCGTCGGTGCGGTTGGCGGCGCCCAGTTTGGCGATGGCTTCGGAGAGGTAGTTGCGTACGGTGCCTTCGGAGAGGCGAAGCTCGGCGGCGATCTCGGCGGAGGAGCGGCCATCGCCGGCCCGTTGCAGGATCCCGCGCTCGCGGTCGGAGAGCGGATCGGCGTCGGCGGTCCAGGCTTCTGCAGCGAGCTCGGGATCGATGGCACGGAGGCCCGCATGGACGCGGCGCACGGCTTCGGCGAGTTCACTGGCGGGGCGGTCCTTGAGCAGGTAGCCACGCGCGCCGGCATCCAGGGCGCGGCGCAGATAGCCGGAGCGCGCGAACGTAGTGAGGATCACGACGCGGGTCTTGCTTTCGGTCTGCTTCAGCGCACCGGCCAGTTCCAGTCCGGTCATCTCGGGCATCTCGATGTCGGTGACGAGGATGTCCGGGTGCAGCGATCCGACGAGCCTGTGCGCCTCGCGGCCGTTGGCGGCCTGGCCGATCACATGGATGTCCGGTTCGAGCTCGAGCAGGGCAGCGAGCGCACCGCGGACCATCGTCTGGTCCTCGGCGAGGACGACGCTGATGCGGGCTGCGGGCTTTGGGGCGATTGGTGGGGGCATGCTCAGCGATTAGTTCAGGTGGGGTACCTGGCAGATGGGTACCCCCTCCCGTACTTTTGGCCTAAAGTCTTCGATCGATGGAACTTAGGCCTGGACTTCTGCGGGCAACAATATACTTGACTGAGCGTGTCACGCTTTTGCGTCGGGTTGCAACTCTTGGTGCAATCAGTACGCAGACTAATCCATGGGACTGTAGACGAAGCTTTCGACGGTGCGACCCACCCAGCGAACCATTGCAAGCATTCCATCGACTTCCATTCTGCCACCTCTCTTAGTACGAGTGAGTGTACTGCTGCTGATTCCGAGTTCCGCCCCCACCTGTGCCCAAGACATTCCACGCGAGCGACGCTGGGCGTCGATCGCTTCATAGAGGGCGGCGGCGTTGAACCTGCCCGGGGTTGTCATCCGCATGCGTTCATGCTCTCAGACTCCTATGAGAGGCGCAACGGGATTCAAGCATCTAGAAAGGGCTCCGGAATCCGGAATCGCCGAGCCTGCGCGGAGGGCAAGGAGCACTCGCAAGCGCAGCAGATCGGCCATGAGGGCCCCGACAAGCCTATTTTGACGAATGTCAAACTTTTGACATCAGTTTGGACGCGGGTGTCCAAAGCTCAACCTTGCAAATCACAATGAATATACGGTGAGGGGAGCGGCTCCCGACTGCCAAGATTGTACCCAGCGTGTCAAGCTCCCGGCCAGGAAATAGGCCAGGCGTCAGGCGCCGGCGGAGCAGGCTCCGGCGGATCAGGCTCCCGCGCGCAGTGGCAGTTCGATGAGGAGTTGGGTGCCGCTCTCGCGGTTCAGGGAGAGCTGGCCGCCGAGAGATTCGACCCGTTCGCGCATGCCGCGCAGGCCGTTGCCTTCACGTGCCGTGGCGTGCTGACCGTTGTCGACGACGGAGAGACGCTGGCGCCCGTCTTCTGATCGCAGGCGCAGGGTGCAGGTGGTCGCCTGCGCGTGGCGGACGATGTTGGTGACAGCCTCGCGCAGGGCAAGTGCAAGTACGGTCTCTTCCGCGGCGGTGAGGCCCTCCGGCTTGGCGTCGTCCTCGGTGATCAGCGTGACGCCGGCAGAGGCAAGTGTGCTGCGAGCGGCTTCGATCTCTGCGCCCAGGCCGCGAGCGCGATAGCCACCGATGGCCTCCCGCACCTCCGCGAGGGCAGTACGCGCGGTGCGTTCGACGTCGCCGATCTCGTTGCGGGCCCGGGTGAGTGTGGCAGGAGTCGCGTCCGTGATGGCGTCGCATTCGCGTTCGAGCAGGCGGCCGGCGAGTTCGCTCTTCAGCACGATCACGGAGAGTGTGTGGCCAAGCACGTCATGCAGGTCACGGGCGATGCGTTCGCGTTCGGCAACGGCGGCGAGCGCTTCGATCTCCTCCTGCTTCATACGGAGTTTGCCGTCGGCGCGATACTTCTGGGCAAACATGGTATTGCCTGCGCCCGCGGCAAAGATCATGAAAGCGTTGATGCCCCAGCTGTAAGGCGTGGTGTGGGTGTGCCAGCCGATAAGGCAGAGGGTCAGCGCGTCGAAGGCAAGCCCGGCGAAGATCCACGGCAGCGACGAAACGATGAAGGGGAGCAGGGCCGCCGCGTAGATCATGAAGGCGGGGGATCCCATGTTCCAGGGGTAGCAGAGCACGCCCATCAGGAACATGATGCCGAGCAGCGCCAGGCGGAGGCGCAGATCAATGAACCAAAGAAAGGCGAGATAGATCAGAGTGAACAAGGTCATGACCGCGATCGATTCGGTCCAGTACACCGCCGAGTGCCTCTCGATCGGTTCAAGCAGGAAGAAGAGCAGATAGCCAAGCCAGAAGAGGTCGGTGTGATCGAACTTCCGGTGCGCCGGGATGATCTGGTGATTCATGGTGGGGTCCTGCGATGCAGTGTAGATGGTTACGGGGCGGGCTGGCTGCGACTCAGCGGCTGAAGCCGCTTTGGGGAAGGGTGGCACGATTTAAGCCGTGCCACCTTTCCGGTTCTCGCCTGGTACCGCGAGAGTGGTAGCCGACGAAATGAGGGGTCTCCGCTGCGCTGACTTCGTTAGCTTCGGTCGAGATGGACGAGGTTTGTGCTGGTTGCGTCGAGTGACGGACCTCCAGCAGTCCCCCCGAGGTAGCCGCCGCTAGGCGTCGGCTTCGGCGCGGCTTAGAGCGATGGCGGCGCCGCCGAGGAAGAGGGCCGTGAACCCTAGCAGCGCCAGGAGGTGCAAGGCGACGGAGGTGCCCGGTTTCGCGTAGCCAAAGGTGCTCAGCATAACCTGAGAAAGATGGTAGCTAGGCAGCCACGGAGCCACATGCTGCAGCCAGTGCGGCAGAAGCGCGATGGGGATCCAGAGGCCGGAGCAGAAGCTCATGGGCAGATAGATCATGTTGGCGACACCGGGCGCGGCGTTGGGCGGCAACACCATCGCGAGCAGCAGGCCGAGGCCGGCGAAGGGGATCGATCCGGCGACCGTGAGGGCCATGAGCCGGAGATACTCGCCCAGAGCGAGGTGTACGCCGGCGAACGCGACGCTGATGCCGCAGAGCAGGTTCACAATGATCAAGCTGAAGATGCAGGCCATGACGCAGCGGGCGAACAGGTAGGCGAACGGCGGCATGGGGCTGGCGCGCTTGAGCTCCAGCCAGCCGGAGGTGCGCTCAAGCGCCAGGCCGACGCCGATGCCGAAGAGCGCCGCGCCCACCATGCCGAACGAGGCGTAGCTGGCGAGCAGATACTTGGCCACGTTGGCGGTGCCCATGGTTTCGCCACGGTTTACGACGCCGAAGAGCAGGTAGAACATGACCGGGAAGCCGATGATGGAGCCGGAGAAGCCCCTGTTACGCAGGGCACGGACGAACTCAAAGCGGGCTTCGCGGACGTAGAGGCGGACCGTGCGGCCAAGTCCAGTGGAGGCGGTCTGCGGGAGCGGAAGAGCAGAGGTTGCCATGGTGGGTCTCCTTGCGGGTGCGGCGTGGGGTGAGAGGTGTGCGGCGGTGAGCGGAATACGGGGGTCTCTCCACTGCGCTGACTTCGTCAGCTTCGGTCGAGATGACGATGTGTTGGTGGGTTCCTGGTCTAGGTATCAAACGCCGTCAGGAGGCCGTGAGGGCGAGGAAGGCGTCTTCGAGCGCTGGGCTGACAACCTCGAGGTCCGAGAGGGTGAGGTCCAGCGCAAGCATGGCGCGGAGGGTGGCCTCGGGCTGCGACGTGGTGATGACCGTGCGGGCGGGGGTTTGATCGACCGTGGCCACGCCGGGCATGGCGAGCAGATGGTCCGGCGTGAGGGTTGTGCTGCAGCGGATGAGCTTCACGGGAGTGGAGGAAACCGGTGCACTCGCGTCTGTACCGCCGACGAGCGACGCCGCACCGCGCGCCTTGATCTGCGCCGAGGTGCCTTCACAGATCACGCGGCCCTTGGCGATGACAATGATGCGGCTGGCGAGCGCGTCAGCTTCTTCGAGGTAGTGCGTGGTGAGCAGGACCGTCTTGCCACGGGCGGCGAGGGCGCGAATCTCAGCCCACATGCCGCGACGGGATTCAATATCGAGGCCGACCGTGGGTTCGTCGAGGAAGACGAGATCGGGGTCGCCGGCAAGGGCGAGTGCAAAGAGCACGCGCTGCTTCTGGCCGCCGGAGAGCTGACCGTAGAGGCGGTCCTCGATGCCTTCCAGGCCGGCGATACGGACCAGCTCGGCAGCGGGGAGCGGGTGCGGGTAGTAGCCGCGGAAGAGCTCGATGTGTTCGCGAACCTTGAGGGTCTCGGGGGCTTTGCCGACCTGTAGCATCACGCCGGTGCGCAGACGGTTCGCGGCGTGGCGAGGGTCATGGCCAAAGATGCGGACCTGGCCGGAGGTCGGGGCGCTGAGGCCCATCATGAGCTTGACGGCGGTGGATTTGCCGGCGCCGTTGGGGCCGAGCAGGGCGACAACTTCGCCGCGACGGAGGTGGAGCGAGAGGTTGTCGAGCGCGACGACGCCGTTGCGGTAGCGCTTGCTGACGGAGGCGAGCGTGGCTACGGGCTCGCTTGCGGATGAGGTAGCTTCGGTTGCAGTTTGCTCCAGCACGGCTTCCATGACTCGCTCCTGTTGAGTACAGAAGCGAGTATGGAAGCAATGCCGGGAGCAATCGAGTGCACCGCGTCAGCCAAGTGCGATGACGTTTGTCATGGCGTCAGCGCTGCGTGGAACCAGGCCGGCCAGTTGGACTAGTGCGTGTGTTTGCCGTGCTTGCCGGTGCCGGTGCCGGTTGTGGTCGTTGTGCCTGCGCCCGCTTTCAACGCGCTGGCGACGGCAGTGCCGATCGGCGAACCGAGACCGGTGCAGGCATCCCAGCCAGGCCCGGCGTTGAAGGCGCCGTTCGTGCCGGAGGTGATGTCGTGGAAGGTGGACGCTTCGTTGGCGCCGTACAGCGTGGGATTGATGAAGCCCGCAGTCGTGCCGTTTTGCGCGTTCGCGAGGGCGATAAGGCCGGCCCAGAGCGGCGCAACGGCGCTGGTGCCGCCGATCACGGTGTCTGCGCCGTCGACGCGGACACTGTAGCCGGTGGCCGGGTCGGCATCGCCGGAAACATCAGGCAGGCCGCGGCCGCCGGTGCTGACGGTGGGTGCGGGTACGTTCGCGTTGGCCTGCCAGCTGGGCTTGGCGAAGAAGTCGGACACGCCGCCACCGGTGGCGCCCTCGTTGGCGGCGAGTTCGTTCCAGACGACCTCGCTGGCGATGGTGCCGTTCGCGCCGCGGAGCGTGGTGCCGCCGCAGGCGAGAACGTGCGGACTGGAGGCGGGGAAGTCGACGTGGTTCTGGCCGTCGGAGACGCCGTCGGTGTTGCCGGAGTCGCCGCAGGCCACGGTAATGGTGATGCCGAGCGCGGCAGCTGCCTGGCAGGCCTCGTCCATCGCGGTGAGGGACTGCTGCGTCCAGCTGGATTCGGGGCCGCCCCAGCTGATAGAAATTACGCCGGGCTTGCGCTTGGCGTCGTGTACGGCTGTGGTGATGGCGTCGAGAAAGCCCTGGTCGGTGTTGGGCGCAAAGTACACAGCGAGCGTGGCACCCCCGGCGACCGCACCGGCGACTTCGATGTCGAGCATCACCTCACCGTCGGCGCCGTTGGGGTTGCCGGGCTTGTTCTTGGCCTTGTCCACCGAGACGGCCGTGACCACGGGCGGATTGAGGCCGATCCCGCGGAAGTAGGTTTCAATATCTGCGGGCTTGAACCCGCCGCCGAGTTCAATGATCCCGATGGTCTCGCCCGCTGCGTTGAGGTTGTTCGGAAAGTTATACAGCTGCGCGACCTGCACGGGGGTATACGAAACGTTGGTGGCGTGGGGCACGGCCACGCGCGAGTGCGGCCGGGTCTGCGGACGGTTGTCGAGCCCGAGCACGGCAGTGAGATAGGGCGCAAGCTCCTCAGGCACGGTGAGTGCGCCTTCGCGGACGCGCAGGGTGCCATGGGCGGTCTCGCGTTCGTCCAGTGTGGTACCAAAGGCCTTCTCCATCGCCGCGACGGAGCCGGTGAGGTGTACCGTGCGACGGCCTGACTCAACCTCGGCTTCGACCTGGAGACCGTACTCGTCGGCAAAATCTTTCACCGCAGCGACGGCTTCCAGGTCAGCGCCGTAACGGTCGGCGAACTCCTCGCGCGTCAGGCGCGCGCCGGGCTGTCCCAGCGTGGCGGTGTCGATCGCAGCCTTCGCGCGAACGATCACGGAGATCGTCAGGTGCTTGCCCTTCGCGGTGACGACCGCCGGTGCGGGCTCGGTCGTGGCGAAAGGCAGACGCGGATTACCTTCCGCGGAGAACAGCTTGCGTTCGCTGCCAGGCAGGGTGACTCGGGATTGCGCGGCAAAACGAGACGATTGGGGCATGAGGACTCCTTTACAGCTACAGCTACAGATCAGTGTCGGTTTGGATGCAGGGAGTTGGAGGTCGGACTGTGTCTACGCGGTGCACGCGAGGAGGCATCGGGAGTGATGCGAGTAGGAAGGGATTGTGCTTGCCCGCGGTGACTGCCCGCGTGCTCTTCATACTAGGCATCCACGACGAATTGCTGTGCAACGGGTAGAAGCCCCGCTTGTGCCACTTCGGCGGCAGCATGACGTGCGCGGCGCTGGGTTCACATGTACTCGGAGCCGTACTGGACGGGGATCTGGGTGAAGGCAATGCGGGTGGGGGCGGAGTCGCGCGCGGGCAGCATGCCGGCGAAATGCACGGTGGTGTGACCGAACTTGAGGTTGAGCTTGTCCATGGTGGCGGAGAGCTCGTTGCGGTGCCCCGGCTCGTCGAACAGGGTCTGCGGCAGCTCGTTTCCGGGCAGCAGGTTCCGCAGCGTGACGCCAACAAAGAAGGGCTTGGTACGCTCGGGACCGGTGGGCCGCTGCGCCCAGATTCCGCGCAGCACGTCGAGCAGCGAAAGGGTGTCCTGGCAGGGACGAAAACGGGCCTCCATGCCCCAGGCCGTCTGGG
>CAXTFS010000018.1:0-19476 GCA_964243395.1 uncultured Acidobacteriaceae bacterium
TTCAAAGCGGGAGCTGAAGTCCGCCTGGCCCGCGACTCCACTTACTTCGGTATTTCGCCGAACGGGGAGTATGACTTTGGCGGCGGCACCGCGTACTCACCGACAGAGATCAAGTCCGCCAGCGGTACCCACGATGTCAAGATCGGGGATCCTCTGCCGGACACACTGTCGGCCTTGCTGACAGGAAGTCCGTTTGCCTATACACGTGCCGTGGCGCCCTCCTACTTCTCCAACGGCAATCGCATCGGCCCTGCAGCGGATAACCGCGACAGCTACGAAGCGTATGTGCAGGATGCGTGGAAGCTGACGCCGCGACTGGTGCTGAACTATGGCTTGCGCTTCGAGCTGTATACGCCGCTCTCCGAACGCGCCCATCGCGGTTCAGGCTTCTATCAGACCGCTGACAACGGTCAGGAGTTCCTCGTCAACCCGCAGCCCCGGTATCGCACCTACAGGAACAACTGGGGGCCGCGGGCGCAGATCGATTACGAACTGAGCCCTCACTTGATCGCTCACGCCGGTGGAGCGTTGACCACCATCCAACCCAATATCTGGCAGGACAATTTCCTCACCGGCGGCTTGCCGTTCGTGTTCTATCCGCGTGTAACGGCTGCGGCAGGGAACCAGATTCCGTATGGCTTCCAGATCACGCCGGCTCAGATTCCACGTGTGTATACGCCTACGGGCATCGACATTTTTGCGGGCCGTCGACCGAATGACGTGCCGGCAAATACGGTGGTCGACATCGCGCGGCTGGAGAATGATCTCACCGCGCTTTCAGGCCAGCCGAGTCCGTTAAACGTAAGCGCGATGGACCGCGACATGGGAAACGCCCTGCTGGGTACGTGGACACTTGGCATCGAGCGCTCGTTTGGCAACGTGAGCACCTCCGCAAGCTATGTCGGGACCAGTGCGTGGAAGCTGCCGCGGGTGCGCTTTCCCAATGCCTATCCGGGCGCTACGCCGCAGTTCGCACGCTTTACGACGTTCAGTGCCTCGGGTGTGCCCGTGGGCGGCTTCGGTACGGAAAGTGAGATCACGCCCAGCTCACACTCCAGCTATAACGCGCTGCAACTCTCTGGCGCAGGACAGACCGGAAAGGGTGGGCCTGGTCTACAGGCAAGCTATACGTGGTCGAAAGCGATCGACGACACGAGTACTGTGGCCGGAACGTCTGCTACGAGCAGCGTCGGGGCGGTCGCACAGGCTGCGCCGCAGAATCCGTTCGACACCCACCCGGAGCGTGGCCCATCCACCTTCGATAGTACGAATTCGTTTTCGCTTTCCATGACGCAGGCCGTTCCACTGCAATCGTTGCAGTGGCTTCAGTCCGCGAATCGCAAAATCACGGAAGGCTGGGAGCTGGTGAGCGTTTCAAGCCTGGGCAGCGGAACACCGTTCACGGTTTACTCCGGCATTCAACAGACGGGCGCGGGTGCGTCGAACGCGGACCGCCCTGACCAGATCGCGCAGCCAACGCTGTCCACGGCGCGCACCCGGCACGAGGATTACTTCGGCCGCGGTGATAACAACGCGTCCTTCTTCTCCATACCGATCAATGTGCCCGGCGGTACCGGACCGAACGCCGGTCGTTTCGGAACGCTGGGGCGAAACACCTTTCGCGGACCTGCCTTCTACGACTTCGATCTCTCCGTCGTCAAAGACACGCCGGTAGGCAAGCGGAAATCGGGGAGCGAATTAGCCGATGTGCAGTTTCGTGCCGAGTTCTTCAACATCTTCAACATCGTGAATATGGGACTGCCCTCGAATACGATCCTGGGCACCGGCTTCGGGCTGATCAATCGCACGGCCGGCAGCTCCCGGCAGATTCAGTTTTCTTTGAAGGTGGCGTATTGAATGAACGCAAGTTTGCCGTGGCTATCTGAGGTGCTGCACCTATGGCGGCAAACTCCTGTCATCTCTGGCCGGTCGTCTCGACGCCCCTTTCGAGATGTCGCAGATTTGCCTGTGCCTGCGGGTCTGCTGGCCGCAGGCGCAACGCATGGCCGAAGCTCGCCGCAGCGGCGATCCGATCTCCAGCGCGTGCCTGCAGCACGCCAAGATTGTTCCACTGATCCGCGTCGGCAGGCTGCAGCGTTAGGCTGGCCTTCTCTTGGATGATCGCTTCGGCGAGAGAGCCGTCAGAAGCCAGCACCTGCGAAAGCAGTGCGTGAAGATCGGCGTTCTCGGGTGCAATCGCCACGGCTGCGCGTAGTTGCG
This sequence comes from uncultured Acidobacteriaceae bacterium, assembly GCA_964243395.1. Classification (GTDB taxonomy): domain Bacteria; phylum Acidobacteriota; class Terriglobia; order Terriglobales; family Acidobacteriaceae; genus Granulicella. The sequence goes on from CAXTFS010000018.1 coordinate 2,221, forward strand.
CAACCGCGTCCTTCGGGCGATTCGATTGCGCCAGCGCCATTGCTAAGTGCTCCCGGGCATCCAAGTCCTCGCCGTTTGCCACAACCGCACGGCCGAGTTCGGCCAATGCGAGCTCCGTCTGTCCCGCCTGCAGATGCTGCGCTCCGAGAGCGTAGTTGGCGGTAAAGTCATCGGGGTCAGCGAGGAGAGCCGCGCGGTATTGCCTCTGCGCTTCGGCCGCTTTGCCTTCGCCATCAAGAGCGGCGGCTAACCCGCTGTGCTCTGCGGCATCCGGAGGGCAGTGCGACATCATCGCGCGAAAACCAGCTTCGGCCTGGCTGAACTCCCCGTGACGCACGGCGACGCGTGCCAGGTTAAAGGCTGCATCGCAGTTATCCGGCGCTGCCAGCGTCGCTCGCTGCCACGCAGCACGTGCTCCCTGCCAATCCCCCTGGTGCTCCAGCGCCCCACCCAGGCCTGTGAGGAATCGTGCGTTGTCCGGTTGTCGCGCGAGCTGTGTGTTGAAGGTCGCCACCGCTTCCTCCTCCTTGCCTTCGGCCTCCAGGGCAGTGGCAAGGTTGTAGCGTGCCACGGCATCGTCAGGCGATTTCTCCAGCCTGCGTCGCATCCATGCTTCCTCGAACGGCAATCGTGGATCGACCTTGCCCCCGGCTGTGCCGATGGGCAACACCTGCAACCACAGATGTCCCATCTCATCTTCGGCACGGTTGCCGGCACGTACGCGAACCGGCGGCAGATGTGGATTGCGCGGGTTGTCGGCTGTGTTGTCGTAGGTGTAGCGCATGTGGATCGAGCTGCCCCTGGGTAAGTCGATCGGGCTTCGGAAGCGGTACACCGCTTGTCGATCGATGTCCCAATCGCGCACCCAGATCAGCCAGCGCTTTGTGCCATCGGGCAGGGTCGCCCAGCTTTGCATGTCTTTGCCGAGGTAGTGTGCGTGCGGGTAGATTCCAAGCACCGCTGCGGCCTCCGGCAAGGTGAGGTGATCCTCGACCGTGAAGTGCGCCTGGCCGGCGGGAATATCCAGGGCACTGTCGTGCTCAAGCTGCAGTAGCAATGGTTGCCGGGTCGGCGGTTTGTCTGTGAAATAGAGACCAATCTGCGCAGAGACAAGTGTGGCCTTGCCGGAAGGCTTGAGGTGCATGTTCAGCACGAGATCATTGCCGGATTCCAACTGCCATGGCATGTCCGGCGGTTCCGTCAGGAGCGGTGTATCCGCCTTCCAGAACAGGAAGTGTCCATCCGGGTCGAAGCTGTTGCCGCCGTCGATGTTCAGCTCCATGCCTTCAACGCCGGCCTGCCAATCCCCTTTGTGCTCACGCCGCAGGGATGCCGTGCGGTCAATCAGGACATTGGCGTGGTGGACCACCTCCGGTGCGGACGGCCGTATTTCCATGGCGCGGATGTAGTGCGTGCCGTGCAGCGAAAACGGCAGGATGAAGTTGTGGAATCGATCCGTGCCGGAAGCGGGTAAGGCGTAGGGACGTTCCACCGTAAGGATGAGATCGGGCTTGCCGCCTGTCCACGTGTCGTTGAACACGGGCGGCCTGGTCGCCCTTGACGCATTGCCCTCCGGCATACCGGCCTTGACCCAGGCGGCGAGCGTCGCGATCTCCGCGGCGCTCAGCATTCTCTCGTCCTCGAAATCGCCATAGCCATGCGCCGGCAGCCAAGGTGGCATGTACCGTGATCCGGTGACCTGCGCCACTTGCGTGCCCCAGCGCCGCGCGTCTGCGTAGGTCAACAGACTGAACGGGCCATTGCCGTGCGGATGATGGCATGTTGCGCAATTTGCGTACAGGATCGGCGCCACATCCGGCCACGTCACATCCGCTGTGCTGGGTGCTGTTGTGTGCGCGCTCTGCGGAGCGTGTGGCATCGCCAGCACAGAACACGTCGTCTGCTGGAGATAGAGCCAGAGCACGAGCACCACCGCGAGAGGCAGTCCCAGGAGCCGGAGAATGCGTTGTCTCCTCATGCGTGTGCAGGCGTCATGATTGCGCAACCAACCGCGGGACCGCCTGGCGGTGGAACCGGGCGATGCTCCAGCACGGCCCGGATTGCCTCTTCCAGATCATGCCGGGTTGCCCCCGGGCGCTCGGTGCCGAGTGAAAGATAGCGATCGTCAATGCGGCCGAGATAGACCTCGTGCCATTGACCGCTAGCGAAGATCAGGATGGCAGCCTCCGGCGTCAATCGCGCATGGGCCAGGTGGGTAAGGGATTGCGTCGGATCGAGTACCGTCCCGCTGCTGACCGCAAAGTCCCTGTCGTGTTTCGTCACTACAGATGCTGTGTCGGTTGGGTTGGGGTAGATCGATAAGATCTCTACCCCTTGGGGTCGTTACAGCTCGCGAAGGCGTGTGATCTCCGGTACGTACCGGTTTGAGATTGGGCAGTCGGAGGCGGCGAAGAAGAGCACTACGGCGCGTGTTCCCTCTGGCGCAAGACGGTGCAACGCCTTGCCGTGCAGATCGACCCCAAAGGGTGTCGCTGTCGCTGTCGTGTCGGGCAGGGAAGCCGAAGACCGAAACGACAGCGCGCAAACGCTCGCAACGAGGACGGAGCGCGCCGCAAGCCGCTGATAACGATTGGATCCTGGCATGGTGCTCCCCTCCATTTTTCCGCTCGACTCTCTGCTTGTGTTCAGTCCTGAGTCGGCGAGTAAGTATGGGCCGAAGTCTAACGCCGCCACTCAACGACGTACAACGAATGATCCTGGTTCATCTTGCGTGCATTACTCGTGCGTTGCAGGGACGATGGCCTTGCAGGCTGCGTCCCCCAGCCTGCCGGTGGCAAGAAACGCTTTCAAGGCCGCATCATCGGGATTGAAGTCTTGCAGCTTCTTTGCCAGCGCGCGACTCTGCGCAACCTCTCCGACACGACACTCGAGGAAAGCAAGGTTTAGCCCGGCAGAGGTCTGGCTTGGGTCCGCTGTCACCAGCCGGTCCAGCAGGCGCACGGCCTCCGGCAGGTTCCCGGTAGCGGCATCCAGCACCGCACGATTGGTGAGTGCGCTGGCGCTGAAGGGATCCTGCCGAATCGCCGCGGCATACTCGACCCGGGCTGCGCCAGCATCGCCGTTTACCTGCTCCAGAAGCCCCAGGTTGGCATGAAGTTGTTCATCATCGGCGCCTGCGCGCTCTGCGCTCTTTAGGAGTCGCAGTGCCCGTTGCCCGGCGTCGCGGTCGCCCTTACCGGCGAGCTGTGCATAGGCCAGGCCGAGCTCTCGATCGCTCACAGCCAGGCCGCCCACGGGGACCAGCGCCAGACCGGTTGTGCTCACAGGCGGCGCGTCTTCGAGCGGCCGACGCTGGATGTTGTGATCTGTGACCTGCTCATGCGAGATGTCCGCCGTCGCCCGCGTGGGCATGTGGCACACAGCGCAATCCGGCTGCTCCGGATGATGTGCCGTGGCCATCTCCGGTGTGTTGTGGCAACGCAGGCAGCTCGCGCGAAAAAACGCCACACGTTCCGCAGGGGCGGGCTCACTGTGCGGATCATGGCACGTTGTGCAGGTGAGGCGATCGCCGCTCGCTCGTTTGCAGGCACTCTGCAGCAGCGCCTCATATTGGCTGCTGGCGCGCTGCCCTCCACCCGCTTCGCTCGCGCGCACGAAGTACACCGCGAAGTCGGATAACGTGTCCCCCGGGCGAAACTGTGCCAGCGAGCGGCCTGGTTTGTAGACCACCGCGTTGCCTTCCAGGTGGCACTGGATGCAGGCACTATCGCGAGCCGCTACGGTCATCTTGTTCGGATTCAGGATGGGTCCATGCCCGTTGGCGGCAAGGTGCTGGGCTGGATCACCGTGGCAACTGCTGCAGCCCACGCCGCCCTGGTCAAAGGGTCTCTCTGGAAACCGGCTGTGCGCCTGGGGCAGGGGAGTCTCGACCGAGGTGGCATGGCAGTGGATGCAGTTTGCGTCTACGGGCAGCGGTGCGGGCATGGAGGTCGTGGCATCGTAAGCGGGTGCCATGTCCCATCGATCACGCCGCCGGTAGTAGTTGACCGGCAGCTCAAACCACTGGCCTTCTTTTCTGTACAGAAAGGTACGCCCACGTTTGCCCGAGCCGACAAAGTAGAGCAGCTCTTCTTCTCCCGCGAGCGCACCGGGAGCACCGCTCGCTCCACGGCGGTAATTCATCCACGCGCGGCCATCGCGTTCAAAGATGCGGTAGGTCACATCGGATGGGTCGTGGTGAAACGACCCCGGAATCAACCCGTTCATCGCTGTGCCACTACCGCGCCCCATCGCCGTGCGTTCGTAGCTCGCGTAGATGGCGGCGTGGCAACGCGCACAGGCAACGTCCGGCGTACGCAAGGGGGATTTCGCAGCGACCGCTTGCGTCGAGGCTCGTACAGATATTCCTGTGCGTTGTTGCACGGTTAACAGGGCCAGCAGAACAGCGCAAAAGAGCACGGACCCCACCCCGAAGCGCCTCAGGGCATTCGAGCTGTCTTGCCATGATCTCCGTTGTGCTCGCATGGCTCCGTCGCGATGACCTATGGCTGGCTCCCTAGCTTCGGGGTGTCGGCTGCCTGGATCTGCTCGGTAAGCTGCAACTCGCGGCTGGCCTCAGTGGAGCGCCCCATCGCACGATAGGCCTGCGCCAGCAGGTTGTGCGTCATGTAGTTCGCGGGGTCCATGCCCTCCGCCTTTTGCAGAAACGTCATGGCACCGACGGGCTGGTTCTGTTTCAGCAGCACTTTGCCCAAGAGGATGTATGGCCCGGTCGCGTTGGGCTCAAGAAGCACTGCCTGTTGCAACACCCGCGCTGCATCCGCATAGCGTGCGCCGCGGCTATAGGCATCGCCCAGACGTTCATACACGGCCGCCTGTAGTGGATCGGCGGTGCGCTCGGCCTCGAACTCCCGCACGGCGTCATCGAGATGGTTGCCGGCAAGGGCGATCTCACCCAGCAACTCATGCGCCAACGCCAAATGCGCGTCTAGTGTGAGGGCATGCTGCGCAAATCCCTGCGCAACGGGCAGGTACTCCCGGCGCAACAGCATGCGCGCCGCCAGCAGATAGGCCGAGGCGGACTCGGGCGCAAAGCCGAACTGGGCTGCAAAGGCGCGCCGCGCATCATCATAACGCCGCGTGTCCACGTAGCACAGGGCAAGCACATAGGTGGGGTCCGCTTTGCTTTGCGGACCATAGGCATGGTTGACCTCAAGCAGGGGAATCGCGGCAGCGGGTCGGCCCAGCCGGAACAGGGTAAGGCCTTCCATCTGGGCCGATTCCTGATCGTGCGGATCCGCTTTGACGGCTCGGCCAAACGCGGCATCGGCCTCCGTTAATCGGTTCAGATTGTAGAGCGCATTGCCTTCGACACGATCCAGACCGGGCGTCGCGGGCGCTGAGGCACGGAAGGCTTTCAGCTGCTCCAGCGCCGCCTCATCGTGACCCGTCGCAACAAGCTTTGCGATCGGTGCAAGCGCCGGCGCAACGTCTTTCTCAGGCGGCACGCTCTGCCCACTTGCAAGCGCCGAAGCGAACGCTAGACAAAGAAGCGGCGCATGGAAACGGAGCAACCGCGCAGGTGACGTTTGGGAATGGCCCACTGAACGCATACAAGAAACACTCTAAAAGAGAGAGAGGAAGAGCCGAAGCTCTTCCTCTCTTTGAGGAAAGGGAAGAGTTAGAACTGCAGGTGAACGGTGAACTGCAGTTGCCGTGGGTTGGTGGTACCGCCGATGCCGGCTGGGTACGGACCGCCGCCGATAGAACCGGCGTTCGAGGCGTCAATGGTGCCGTTCGGGTTTGCCAGGTTGATGTGGTTGAACGCGTTATAGGCATCCATCCGGAACTGCGCCTGATAACGCTCATGGAAGCTGATGTTCTTCATCAGCGACATGTCGCTGTTGAAGAAGTTGGGTCCGAAAGCGCTGTTGCGCCGGATGTTGCCGATGGTGTCCAGGCCGGGGCAGGTGAAGCCGCCCGTGACCGAGGCCGCATTGCAGAGGTTACGTCCGGCGCTGACGTCACCGGGACTGATGACCGGGGCAAACATCGTGACGCCGAGACCCGGGACACCCTGAAGATTCGTCCTCAGATTGCCCACGCTGCCGTTGGGCTGGCAAGGCGCATCCCCGGGTACCGAGGCGCCGCAATCCGAGTAGCTGAGAGAGTAGGGAAGTCCACTCTGCCAGGCCACAATCGGGCTGATCTCCCAGCCGGCGACCACGGCGTTCACCACGGCGTTCTCATGGGTGGCAAACTGCTTGCCGTGGCCGAAGGGTAGCTGGTACAGGCCGTATGCCGTGAAGGCGCTGCGACGAATCGCCTGATCGTTGCCGATGATCGCCTGCTTGTCCCAGGTTGCGAAGTTGCTGGCGTTGTCGGTACCACGCTGGTAGGCGTAGTTCAGGTTGATGTTAAAACCCTGCGACATGGTCTTGGTGAGCTTTGTCTGCAGTGCGTTGTAGTGCGTGTCCTGATCATCGCCGTAGTAGCTGATGCCCTGCGTCCAGTTGCATGGACCGTTGCTGCAGGCGGGAAGCGTTCCGTTGGTGTACCGCTGCAACAGCGTGGTGTTCGCCGTGCCGCCGCTTGCCGACACACCGGAAGCTACGGACGGATCGTAGTGAAGCGCCACACCGTTCTGCGTGTAGCTGGCCGGCAGGAAGATGGCGGCTTCGTTCGGGTTGGTGTTGTTGCCGTCGCCATCGCTCAGCGTGTGGGTGCCCTTGTTGCCTACGTAGGAGACCTCCACGGAGATCGTGGGGGTGAGCGAGCGCTGCACAGCGGCGTTCCAGGCGTCCAGGGTCGGCAAGCGCTCGGTAAAGGGACGAGCCTTCACGCTGACGGACTGGCCGATCGTTGACGTCGTTCCGGGGATGACCGCGGTGATCGGGATCTGCCCCTGCGCGTTGATCGTCGGCGCCACGAAGTTGGCCAGCGGACTGGTCGCGTTCAGGGGCTTGCCGACACCCGGAACGGTGGTGTTGGTGGGGTCAGACAGGTTGAACGCATAGCTGGTGTTGCCGCCCGTGCCGCTCAGCGATTGGTTCGCCAGCACAGGGATGTTCTGCGTGACTACGTGGCCGAAGGTGGAACCAAAGACGCCAAGGTCAAAGCTGCGACCATAGCCAGCGCGGATCACCGTTTTGGCATTCGCCTGGTACGCAAGACCGAGACGCGGGTTCCACGTGTTCTTGGCGGCCGCAACGCCCATGTTCAGCGGAATACCACCTTCGCCCGCGACGTTGATGTAGCCCGTCTGCAGGTTCAAGAGAGCACCGTTGCCGGCTCCGTTCACGCGCTCTGCAGCGTAGTACTCATACCGGGCGCCAATGTTGGCGGTGAGCTTCGGTGTCGCGCGCCAGGTGTCCTGCACGTAGAAAAAGTCACGTGGCTGGAACTCCTTCGCGTTCTGTGACGTGCTGGTGTAGCGGCCAAAGGTGGAAACATCACCAAGGATAAAGCTGGCGAAACCGAGGCCCCCCTGTGCTCCGTCAGAGGTCGGCGCGTTGGCGAACTTGTCCTCACCGCTGCGGTCCGTATCGCTGGGTACCCGCAGATTGCGGGCATAGCGGAGATCGGCGCCGAATTTGACCTCATGGTTGGCGATCGTCTTGGTCCAGTTATTGACGATCTGATACTGGTCTTCCTTCTCCTTCAGCGGGCAGTTGCAGTGGTTCATCTGCAAACCACTGCCAAACTGTGGGCCCGTGTTTTGACCGTTGTCGTTGGAGATGAAGCCCAGCGGACTGGTCGAGCCGACGTCAGCAATATCGATATCCGGCACACCAAAGTCGGTCGTAATGACCTGGTTGGAAGCCGTTCCGCTGATGTTCTGCCCGAGCAGCGGAAGGTTGGTATTGCCCGGGTCATTCTTGTGCGTGATGATGTTGTAGCGGAAGTAGCCGAGGCGCACATCCGTGACCAGCTTGGAGTTGATCGCGATATCCGCGCCCGCTGCTGCGCTGTCATTGGCGCCGTTTGAGACGCCGCCATAACCCGCAATACCGAGGCCAGGACCACCCGCCGCACCGAACAGGCTCGCGCCACTCAGCACGTCCGTGAAGCGGCTGAAGCGACCGAAGACGTGGATGCGACCGCTTACCTGTGCGTCCCCGCGAACGTCCCACTGGTTGCTGTTGAAGATGCCGGTGCCGCTGCTGGCATAGTTGTTCGTCAAGCCGTTGTCGTTGGCCGAGTTGATCTGGTTGGGCGTCTTGCCATTGGCCAGCAGCAGCTTGAACAGGTTGACGGCCTGCGGCGAGAGCCGGTTGAGCGGGATGATGTTGCCCTGGTACTTGATCGGCACACCCGTAGAGTTGTCAAACAGCTGATGGCCAGGGATGGCGAGGTACTGGCTGAAGTCGCAGCCAGGCTGGCCGTTGGACGCGACCGTCGTGCCCGTGCAGCTTTGCAGGGCAAGCAGAGAGGGTACGGTGCCGATACCGGAGGCACCGGACTTCTGCCGGACGCCCTGGTAATCGCCGAAGAAGAAGACCTTGTCCCGCAGGATTGGACCGCCGACGGAACCACCAAACTGATTTTTGAGCCCCCCGGGGAATGGGCTAATGGCTGAGAGCTGGCTGGGACCCTGTGTGAACGGGTCGCGCGCCAGGTTGGCATTGCTTTCGCGGTTGTCGAACAGGGTGCCGTGGAACTGATTAGTGCCCGACTTGGTCTGCACGGTCTGCACTGACGCGACGGCCTTGCCAAACTCGGCGTCGAAGTTCTGGGTGGCGATCTTCGCCTCAGACATCGACTCGTAGTTCGGGTTGATGACGATGATTCCGAGAATGGCGTCTTCGTTATCCGTTCCGTCCAGCGTGTAGTTCACGCCACCGAAGGCCTGCCCATCAATCTGAATCTGCTTGGACCCTTGTGGATTCTCAGAGGCCGCGTGTGCCCAGCCCAGCTGCACCGCACCGGGGAGCAACAGCTGCAGATTGGTGAAATTGTGTCCGGGGATCGGTAGATTCTCGAGCTCCTGGGCGGTAAAGGTCGTTGCCACGTCGGCACGGTCGGATTTCAGCTGTGGGATCTGATCGGCGTTGACATTCACCGTCTCGCCCGTGCTTCCGACTTCGAGCGCCGCCACGATCTTGGCAGATTCATCGGCGAAGACGGTGATGTTGTTCTGTTGGAACGATTTAAAACCCTGAACTTCGACCTTCACGGTGTAGGGGTCAGGAATTAGGTGCTCCACCGAAAACTCACCGCTGCCGTTGCTCTGCACAGTAGTGCTTGTGCCCTTGGCGATGTCTTTGACGGTCACCGCCGCGTTGGGAACGGCTGCGCCGGTGTTGTCTGTCACAGTGCCGAAGATGCTTCCGTACACTGCTTGGGCTGAGGCCTGCCCCGTGCTCAGCAGGGAGAGCGCCACGACCGGCAACCAGCAACGCGAAAGGATGAATTTCCGTACCAGAATCATGAAACCTCCAAGTACCCGGGCGACGTTGGACGTCAACTCGCCTGGGAACCATGCAGTAAACCCGTAGAGGGCCGATCAACGAACAATTGTTGGAACGGCGCAACACTACGGGAGGCCAGAGGGCGTGTCAAGAGAATCTTGCAAATTGTTCATGGCAAGAGCATGGCGATAGGTGTCTACCACTGTTGGCAAACTGTTATTACAACTACGGGCATCTTTCGTCGGCACTTGGACCAGCGGGTTTTCCGAAGGGCGGAGGCACGCCGGGAGAGGCAATCTGCGGAGCGGTACCATGCGGCTATGCGCCTGTCGGTTGTCGGCACCGCCGGACTTTGTTTCTGCCTTCTGGGCCCCCCGGCTCACCCCCAAACCGGCTCTAGCAGGCACCCCACGGCGACCGGCCCCGCTGCCGGCGCGGTCTTTCGGGAGGGATCGACCGCCTTTGCCCGCGGAGATCTGCCCGCCGCCCACGCGGCCTTCGCCAAGCTCGTCAAGCTCGCACCCCGGGTTTCAGCGGCGCATGCGGCGTACGGCGCTGTTCTGCTGGCTGAGGGCGATCCCCGCGCTGCCGCCGCAGAACTGGAGCAGGCACGGAGGTTGGATCCGGCGGACACCCAGGTCACGATCAACCTTGCCGTGGCACGAAGCCATCTGGGGGAGTATGCCGCCTCACTGACACTCTTCGCCGCTGCACCCCAGCTGATGTCCACGCTGCAGCCTGAAGAGGAACTGGCCTATGTCAAGGCACTCGCAGGGGCCGGCCAGCGCGCACAGGCGGAGTCGGAGTTGGAGCGCAGTCTCGCGGCGCAACGACCAGCTGACCTAGATAGCCCGCAGCTGTGGGACACGTTGGGGGTTCTGCAGGCGCAGGACGGCCGTTACGATGATGCCGCGGACAGCCTCAACCATGCGATCGGCCTCGGGGCCGAGTACGCTCCCTCGCAGGCGCACCTCGGGTCAGTCTTGCTACTGCAGAACCACGCTTCTGAGGCTCTGCTTCATCTGCGACGCGCAGTGGAGTTGGGTGACCGATCCGTTCCTGTGCAGATGGAGCTGGGCCGGGCCTTGTTCGCCAGTGGCGAGGACGCCGAAGCGGTCAAAGTCCTGCGCGCAGCCCTTGTGCGCGATCCCGGGTCCGTCGACGTACAGTACGCGTTGGCGTTGGCGTTGCAGGCATTGGGTGAGGCGAAGGACTCGCTGCCGCTCTTTGCCAGGGTCGTCGCGGCGCGTCCGGCGGATGCCTCGGCACTGACGAATTACGGGTTAGCGCTGGTGCAGACCGGCGACGCCAAGACCGCTCTTTCGCTGTATGCGCGTGCGGCTGCCCTTGGTCCCCCCAACACCACGTTGCGCGAGGACACCGGCGCAGCCTACCTGCAGATTAATGACATCGATCATGCGATTGAGCAGTTTCAGGCAGCCGTTACGCTGGACCCCGAGAACCCGATGGTCCACTACGATCTGGGCCTCGCGTACAAGCTCAAAGACAATCTGGCGAGTGCGGTGCCGGAGCTGGAGCGCGCAGAAACACTTGACCCCAAGCTGCCCGATCCGCCCTACACGCTTGGCGTCATCCGCATGCAGCAGGGACAGGCAGCAGAGGCGGAACGACAGCTCCAGGTAGCCGTGGCGCTGAAGCCCGATAACGGCCAGGCCTGGGCGTTGCTGGGATCCGTGGAGAAGGACGCCGGGGAAAGCGACAAGGCCACAATTGCCCTGCGGCACGCCATCGCGCTGCAACCGGATCAGCCAAGCTCCCACGTTCTGCTGGGGGCAATTTTGGCGGCGAACGGCGACCGTGACGGAGCCCTGGCGGAGCGCAAAGCCGCGGCAGCGCTGAGCCGTGCCGCCATGAGCCAGCAGCGTGCAAGCTTTGCGCTTGAAAGCGGCCGCGCCCTGCTTGGCAAAGGCCAGCTGCCCGAGGCCATCGTGCAGTTGAACGTTGCCATCGCCGCAGAGCCGCAGTTGCGCGAGGCGCACCTTCTGCTCGCCGAGGCATTGCAACGGCAGGGCCGGCCAGCCGACGCGCTGGCGGAACGGCAACGAGCGGAGCAGTTGAATCAGCCCTGAGCCCCTGTTTGCGCATTGCGGGTTGCGGCGCCGCTTCTCTATACTCGGTCCGTTCGTGGGTGGTAGACAGCTTCGCAAGGCTGTAGTCACACGTGTTTGGAAGCTGCGATGCATCGCGGGCAGAAAGGCAAGCACATGGAGTGGACGCGTCGCGATGTGCTGAAATCCCTGTCACGCACCGCGCTCGTGCTGCCGTTGAACGATGTTTTACGGCTCGCGATGCCGCAACAAACACAGCAGGGCAGCGCGCCATTGAACCGCGACACCTACGAGGCACCCGCGCGGCCTGCGCCCAAGACGCTACCCTCGCCGGTCACAGGCACGCCGCTTGGCTACAGCTATGTCGACGTGGCGCACGCCAGCGGATTGAATGCCAAGACGATCTTCGGCGGTGAACACAAGAATCGTTTTCTCCTCGAAACCACGGGTTGCGGCGTCGCCTTCTTCGACTTCGATGGAGATGACTGGATCGACATCTTCCTGGTCAACGGATCGCGTCTGGACGGCTTTCCCAAAGGGGAGGCGCCCATCTCACGGCTGTTCAAGAACAACCGCGATGGCACCTTTACCGACGTCACTGCGAGGAGCGGCCTGGGTCGCAGCGGCTGGGGCCAGGGTTGCTGTGTGGGCGATTACGACAACGATGGCCACAATGATCTGTTCGTGACGTACTACGGGCAAAATGTGCTGTGGCACAACAATGGCGACGGCACGTTTACCGATGCAACCGCCAAGGCAGGCCTCACGCAGCAGCGAACACGCTGGAACACGGGCTGCGCATTTCTGGACTGCAACAAGAAGGGTCACCTGGATCTCTTCGTTGCGAATTACATCAACTTCGATTTGAAAACGGCGCCTTTGCCTGAGGCTGCCGGCTGTGCGTACAAGGGCATTCAGGTGGCCTGCGGACCGCCGGGGCTTGAAGGCGGCAAGAACATTCTGTATCGCAACAACGGCAATGGCACCTTTACCGACATCAGCAAAGAAGCCGGCATGCTGGACACCGTGGGAACCTACGCCCTCAGCGTCACCGTGGCGGATCTGGATAATGATGGCTGGCCCGATATCTACGTTGCGAACGATTCAACGGCGGCAACCTACTACCGCAACCAGAAAGACGGCACGTTCAAGGACGAAGCGATCGAGAGCGGCATTGCGTACTCCCCGGACGGCAAGCCGCAGGCAGGCATGGGGGTATCGGTTGGGGACTTCAACCGGGATGGCCTGCTCGACATCGTCAAGACCAACTTCGCCGGTGACACAGACTCGCTTTATCAGAACCTCGGTGACGGCACGTTTGAGGACCACACGTACCTGTCAGGTCTCGGCGTGAACACACGCTATCTGGGCTGGGGCGTGGGCTTCTTCGACCCTGACAATGATGGCTGGCTGGATATCTTCGTCTCGAACGGACATGTCTACCCCGAGGTCGACAACTCCAACATTGAGGCGCCCTATGCGGAACACAAGTATCTGTACCGCAATCTGCGCAACGGGCAATTCGAAGAGGTCACGGCGCTTGCGGGTACCGGCATGACCACGGCCGCACCCGCACGTGGTTGCGCGTTTGGGGACTTCGACAACGATGGCGACATGGACATCATCGTGAACTGCGTGAACACCTATCCGCAGCTGCTGCGTTGCGACCGAACAGCACAGGGCGCATCGCGAAACTGGATCAAGGTTCGTACCGTCGGCACCCGCAGTAATCGATCCGGCATCGGCGCCAGGCTTACCGTGACTGCGCAAAATCAGCCCGGCAAGCCGCTGGCGCAGATCGACGAAGTGCGTTCGGGCGGCAGTTACTTTTCGCAGAACGATCTGCGTCTGCACTTTGGACTCGATAACGCGAAAGTAGCCGACGTAGACATCGTGTGGCCATCCGGCGCGAAGGATACGTTGCGCGCACTGGCAGCCAATCATCTTTACGTGATCCAGGAGGGCGGCAAGGTGCTCAGCGCGGTTGCTTACCCGATCGCCGAAGGATCCGCACCGGCCTCTCAGGCGAAGTGACGATGCGGTCACAACATCAGCGTGCAATCGCTTGGCTGCGTTGTCTGTTCGCCCTCCTTGTCATCGTTGCGTATCGCCCCGCCTCCGCGCTGCACGCGCAAGCGAAGACCCCGCCCTACCCTGCGACAAGGGAGCACCCCGCACCAGCCTGGTTCATCGATGTTGCGCCGAAGGCTGGACTCACCGTGCGCAACGTGAACGGCAGCGACCTGGACAAGCAATACATCGTTGAGTCGACGGGCTCGGGCGTAGGCATCCTCGACTACGACAACGATGGCTGGCCGGACATCTTTCTGGTGAACGGCATGCCCTTGCCAGGCAAGACAAACACAGGAGCGGGCGCGCCCACGAGTCATCTGTTCCACAACAACAATGACGGCACCTTCACGGACGTCACGAGCGGGAGTGGCCTGGCCTCAACGGGCTGGGGACAGGGCGTGTGTGTGGGCGACTATGACAACGATGGTCTCGAAGATTTGTTCGTTACCGGCTATGGCAAGAACCGGCTGTACCACAACGAAGGCCACGGTCACTTCAAGGAGGTAGGCGAGCTGGCGGGCGTGGCAGGCACGGGTCAGGAGTGGGGCACCGGATGCGCCTTCCTCGACTATGACCGCGATGGCAAGCTCGATCTCGCCATTGCGAACTACGTGCACTTCGACCTCGCCAAGACGCCTAAACCTGGCGATGAGGCTGGCTGCACATGGAAGGGTGCGCCGGTGATGTGTGGTCCGCGCGGGCTGCCGTACTCGACCAATATCCTGTACCACAACCTCGGCAATGGCCGATTCGAAGATGTCAGCAAGGCGAATGGCCTTCAGAAGACACTGGGTCACTACTGCTTCTCCGTGACCACGCTGGACTACAACGAGGACGGTTGGCCCGACATCTACGTCGCCTGCGATTCAACGCCGTCAATCCTCTATCGCAACAACCATGACGGCACGTTTACCGATGTTGCCGCGGAGATGGGTGTGGCCTTCAACGAGGACGGCCGCGAACAGGCAGGCATGGGCGCCACGGCAGCCGACTACGACGGCGATGGTCACCTCGACCTCTTCAGGACCAACTTCTCTGACGACACCTCAACCCTCTACCGAAGCAACGGCGATGGCAGCTTCACGGAGATGACCTCTGCGGCGGGGCTGGCAACCAACACCGAGGCACTGGGCTGGGGAACGATGTTCGCCGACGTCGACAACGATGGGTTTCCAGACCTGCTGGTGACAAACGGGCACGTGTACCCCGAGGTGGACTCGGCGCACCTTGGATCGACCTTCAAAGAGCCGCGGTTCCTCTACTACAACCTCGGCAACGGCCACTTTCGCGATCTCTCCAAAACCGCAGGACCAGGCTTGACGGAGCCGCTATCCGGCCGCGGTCTGGCGATCGCGGATCTTTGGAACGACGGCCGCCTGGAGGCTGTGGTCAACAACCTGAGCGACCGGCCCCTGCTGCTCGTCAACACAGCCCACAACGCAAATCACTGGATCGGCTTGCGGCTGGTGGGCACGCGTTCTGTGCACGATGCCATCGGGGCACGCGTGACCTTGCACGGCAAGCAGGGAAGCGTGGAGCGGGTGTGGGTGGATGAGGTTCGTTCCGGTTCCAGCTACTCCAGTTCCAATGACCTTCGGCTGCATTTTGGCCTGGGTGCGCAACCGGCGTTGACGGGTATGGATGTGCGCTGGCCGAGCGGAGACACGGAGCATTTCGCGGCGCCGGCCAGCCTGGATCGCTCCATCACCCTGACTGAGGGCAGCGGCCAGACCGCACCACCGGTACGGCGCTAGAAGGAGCCCCGGCGACCGGCCTCCCCACGCCAGGAACGGCTCGGATCTGACGCTGTTCCCGAGTTTGTACGTGCGGAACCTGCCGTAACCCTGTCATAACATTTACTCGACAGCCGTCGATACCGGATGGTATGGTCTCCTCGCACTTAGCTTTATGGGAGATCGCAGCATGATCCGTTTGTCGCAGCGGCTTTGCCTTGGCCTGCTTTTCAGTCTCCTGATGTCCACCGCGGGTCTTCCTGCGCACGCTCAGACCGGGGACACAAGCGCGGCTCTGCTTGCCGCGGCAAAGCCAAGCACGGACCAGACCTGGTGGAAGCATGCGGTTGTGTACGAGATCTACCCGCGCAGCTTTGGGGACTCGAACGGCGACGGCGTTGGCGACCTGAACGGCATCACGGAGCACCTCGACTACCTGCAGCAGCTAGGGGTGGATGCGATCTGGATCGCCCCAATGTATCCCTCGCCGCAGGTGGATTTTGGCTACGACATCTCCGACTACGAGAACGTCGATCCGCAGTACGGCACGCTGACCGACTTCGATCATCTGCAGGCCGAAGCCAAGAAGCGCAACATTCGCATCGTCCTCGACATGGTGCTTAACCACACCTCGGACAAGGACAAATGGTTTGTGGAATCTGCCGCCAGCCGCAGGAATCCAAAGGCTGACTGGTATGTCTGGAACTCCGGCATCCCGGCCACAGCTTCCGGGGTCACGGCGTACCAGAAACAGTACGCACACGATGGCGTCGTGCCGCCGAACAACTGGGTTTCTCTCTTTGGCGGATCCGCCTGGGAATGGGTGCCTGCGCGAAAGCAGTTCTACTATCACAAGTTTTATAAGCAGCAGCCGGATCTTAACTGGCGTAACCCGGTTGTCGAAAAAGCCATGTTCGACGTGATGCGCTTCTGGCTGGATCGCGGTGTGGCCGGCTTCCGCCTGGACGCCATTCCCACCCTGTTTGAGGACCCCCAGCTGCGTAACGAGCCTGAGACTGGCGGTGTGAACGCCCAGGGCGACCCCAACCTCCACACCATCTACACCGACAACCTGCCCGAGGTACACGACGTCATTCGCCGCATGCGGTCCATGGTGACAAAGTACCCGGGCGACCGCGTGCTGATTGGCGAAACCTACCTGCCCAACACCCTGGAACTCGACAAGTGGTATGGCGGTGCAACGCAGAACGAGCTGCAATTGCCGATGGATATGCTGGTCGGCTTTGGGCAGGGCGAAAAGCTCAGCGCGGCTTACTTTCGGCAGTACCTCACCGAGGTGGAGACACAGGTGCACGGCTCGCAGCCGCTGCTGGTCTTCGACAACCATGACAACGTGCGCTCCATCGACCGCTTCGGTGACGGCGTGCACAACGTGGCGATTGCCAAGGTGCTCGCCACGGTTCTGCTGACCACCCGCGCCACGGCGATGACGTATTACGGCGCGCCCATCGGCATGTCGACCACGACACCCACGCGGAAAGAGGACGTCAAGGATCCCATCGGCATTACAGGTTGGCCGAAGGAAAAAGGCCGTGACGGCGAGCGCACCCCGATGCAGTGGACGCCCGGACCGCAGGCTGGCTTTTCGACCAACCCGAACACCTGGTTGCCGGTCGCACCCGACTACAAGACCGTCAACGTCCAGGTGGAAACTGGCGATCCTGATTCCTTGCTGAACTGGTACAAGCAGCTGACCGAGCTGCGACGCTCCAATCCGGCACTGCACAACGGCGGCATCGTCATGCTGAACCGCGACGACGCCGATGTGCTGGCGTACGTGCGAACGGCGCCGTCCGGCAGTGCGCCCGTGGTTGTGGTTATGAACATGTCCGCGCAGCCTAAGACAGTAGCCGTCGATGCGGCGCCGGCAGGTTTTACCGGCTCAACGGTGCACACTCTTGCGGCGAGCAGTGCGTCGGTGCAGGTCACCTCGCTGTCCTCGGTGACGCTGCCGCCTTTCTCGGCTTGGGTTGGGTCCGTGGTTGGGTC